>CBDUGN010000017.1:0-28763 GCA_965366915.1 uncultured Eudoraea sp.
TTATTAACCCCCGTACCTGCAGAGCGCATCGTAACGTTCAACACTTCAAAGGATACTGTTATGTATACTTTGCTATCATCCGAACAGGGTAAAAGAGTGGTCAATGACAATCACGCGTCAGGTGCCACGGGCATTAAGATCTGGAGCATAAATCTCAAGGACTCAACTTTTATGACCAACCTTAAGGTTGTAAAAAAGGAGATTGACCGTCTGGGAAATAAAATGATCGTACATGCCACCAATCTGGACCAGGCCACGGAAGCCCTGAGATTGGGGGCCAAAGTACTAGTGCATAGTGTAGGTGATACTATCGTCTCAAATGAATTCATAGAGTTGGCAAAAGACCATAATGTCATTTACTGCCCAACACTTAATGTAAGCAGAGGATATTACGATGCATTTCGAGCTTTGAAATATGGATTTCAATATGAGGACCCTAATATTGTCCTGGATGAAAGGACAAAAGGCCTTTTAGATGCATCTACTCGTTTTATGAAATATTGGTCCTCAGAGGAATATGATATTGATGAATACCTGAAGCGTTCCGATAGCTACCTGAAAGTAAGAGAACAGATCAGAGCCACAAATCTGAAATTACTTTACGATGCAGGTATTACCATTGCAGTCGCAACAGATGCAGGAAATCCTGGCACTTTCCATGGGATTTCGATCTATCCTGAGATGAGCGCCATGGAAGAGGCGGGTGTTCCTCCTATAGATATCATTACCATGGCCACTAAAAATGGTGCTTTGGCCATGGACAGATTGGATGATATCGGGACTTTAGAGAAAGGGAAAATCGCAGATCTGATTGTATTGCAAAAAGATCCATCCCAAACCATAGACAACATGCGCTCCATTTCTCATTTCATGCGAAGCGGTTTAATGCGACCTGTGATCCAAGCATTTGAAAATACAGCCAACAAAAAATAAGCGGTATTAAAACACAGTTTAACCTAAAAGTTGCACGTAAGTTCTGAGAATTTCCGAAATTGGATTTGACAATCTGACTTCATAAAAATTATAAAATGAGCTCTGCAGGACACATTCTGGACATGATAAAACGGATTAGACAAAACCGTTCTCTCCGGCCGTCCAAAAGACAGAAATTCAAAGAACACAACCGTGATCACATATATTCGGACAATTTGGACCCAAAAGACCGGGGTAGTTATAAGATCGTTTCCGAAGAAAAATTAAACGAGCTAAAAAAGCAGATTCGTGAGCGTGCCAAAAAGGAAAGAAAGCAGGAACTGATATTATTTGCAATATTTCTTATTGTGGGATTGATAATCGGAATTAGCTTAATATTGCAAAATTGAAAATCCTGGGTACTACAATACCCTTAATTTATTGCTGTTAATTTTCCTGAAGGAAAAAGAATTGGAAAGTAAAATTGGTCAATATAGAATCTGAATTGAAAACAAACTAATGCCAAGAATATGAGCAATTCAATAAAAGTGCATTATTCTGAAATAATAAGACAGTATGACCAAGAAACAAACAAAACGAATACTCAGAATCGCATTGCTGATTGGAACTCCGATCTCCTTATGGTTTGTCCCCTGGGCTATAGTAATGGCTTGGTTAACACCACTGCCTGAAACCGTCCAACAACAAGTCAATGATGCGCTTAAGCATGATTTTGATGGTATTATAGTGTATGTAGATGAGTCTGGTAATCCTCCCGAATTTTATGCAGCTGGTTGGCATGATCGAAAAAAGAAAATTCCGGCACGACCAAATGCCTTTTTCAAAATTGCTAGTATTAGCAAGCTATATGATGCTGTTGCTATCACCAAATTGGTAAATGACAAACTATTGTCTTTGGATAAGACGCTCGGTGATTACTTTCCGGAACTTTTGGGAAGAATTGAAAATGCAAACAGAATTACACTGAGAATGATGGTGCAGCATCGAAGCGGAATTCCAAATCTAACAGATACACCAAAATTTTGGATAGACCCTCCAAAAAGTAGTAAAGAAGCACTTGAACGAGTACTTGATTTACCCTCCAACTTTGAACCTGATACAGATTATGAATACTCAAACACCAATTACTTATTAATTTCTGATCTTATTAAAAAAGTGACAGGCACAACTAAATTTCAATTTATTAAAGAAAGGATTTTGACTCCACTAGAGCTGAAAAACACTTTTGGTTCTATTCATGAAGTTAATATCAATGATGTAATGAGTGGTTATTATGTAGGTATTGAAGAGGATATAAAGGCAAGTGAATATGGCACTAAGCTCACCTCAATGATTGCTACTGCAGAAGATGTGGGTGTTTTTTTACGGGCATTAAACGATGGATCATTGTTTGATGATGGGGAACAGGAAATCTATTCTTCAATTTACGTGTATGACCATACGGGATTGATTCCTGGCTATCAGAGTATCGCCAAATACCATAAAGATATAGATGCAGTCGTGATTCAATTTGTGAATACCACTAATTTTGATGGATACACCTGGAATTTATCGGAAATCGTATATAATCGTATTGTAAGAATACTAAGGAGTAAACAAAGCTCATAATTGCTTCAATATTAATATCCACACCTTTCAATTATTAGATTACTTTTTAACCTGGAGGTGTCATATTTTGCTGCACTTATGGTCGTTTTAATTCCTTCAGTCTATACTTTTATTAAAGACAGATTAAGCCAGATCATATCAAAGAATAGCGCATCTAAAGTCTGAATATAAAATCTGAATATTTCATGTAAGAAGGTGTTAGGTTCGTAACAAATTTACACTAACTCCTATCATTTAGCTTACCCGACCTTTCAACTTCAAATTTCTTATTTTTATCTGGCTCTATTTCGTAGCTGGAAATTACTAATGCAATTTCAAAGCCCAAATCATAGCTAAAACGTTTTATACAATTAAAGAAAATATGAAATCAAAAAACATCATAAGAAAAGGTGAAGGCGAGAATTACGATTATTCGCAAGATCATTGCTTTATTAAGGTATCATCCCGTGATACGCATGGAGAATTATGTTTGATAGAAGACACCTTAAAACCAGGTTTTCACTTAAAGCGACATCACCATAAAATAATGACCGAGGTTTTCTATATGTTAGCTGGTGAAATGGAGTTTATTTTTGATGATGAAACACTAATTCTCAAAACGGGAGACACTATTACCGTTCCGCCTAATATTTGGCACGAAGCCAAGTGCGCAGAAGGTGGAAAAATGCTTACCATATTTAAAAATGGTGAATTTGATATTTTCTTAGAGCAACTCTCGAAGATGAATGATGATGATTTTTCCAATGAAGAATTGATGAAGTCATTCTCGGCCAAATTTGATATTTACGAAGATTAAAAAAGTGCACAACAATAGCTGCAAAGCATCCACGGCCAACCTAACCATTGTGCGACATTTTAATGGAAAACGTTGATTTCATTGTACAAAAAAACGGAACAAGGCATCCCTGTTCCGATTAAGCATATTAATTAATTATGATCAGTCCGTCAACGGTCTTTCAAATCCAAAAACTCTGGGTGCGAAGGTCGCTTGTAACCCCATCCCAATAGCAGCTTGTTTCATTTCATCAGGAACCTCTCCACAGAATAAAAACTCCCCTGGAACAGCAATTTGCAATAAATTTTCAAAATGACCAGCCGCTGTTGTTCCTAAATGAAAACCAACAGCACCAGCGTCTGAAAAAAGATCCATTACCACTAAGGTAGAAGATGTTTCATCAAAATAACATTGAACCTTCAGCGCTCCGGGTTCATTAGATTTCATTTGGCTTTCTACTTCTCTGTAAATCGCTTTTAATTCTTCTGATTTTCCTTCTTTAGCAGTCCATTTATAAACCACCATTACTTCTTGATTTTCCATGTTATTTGATTTTAATTATTTTGTATTAAGATGACAAGACAAAAGTACTGTCCTTTTTACATACCTAAAAGGTGTAAATACGACTATTTACAATGTTGTTTCCGACACATAGTTTATTTACATTTGTACCATGAAACACATTAGTATTCTTGTTCCGCTTGGAGATAGTATAGTCGATACCATAATCGCGCCGTACAATCTGTTTAGAATGGCAAACGTCTATCATCAAAAATTGAATGGCTTGCGAGAACCGCTGTTTGAGATCGACCTGGTAGGTATTGGTAAAGAACCTGTTACCTATCAAAAACTTTTCATTATTACACCCACAGCGAGCATAGCTACCATCCAAAAAACCGATCTGATTATTATATCTCCCATAAGTGGCGACCTGGAAAAAGCAATTGAAAAAAATATGGAGCTGGTTAACTGGATAAAAGAGCAGCGAATAAGGCATCACTCGGAACTGGCCAGCTTGTGTAAAGGTGCATTTCTCTTAGCCGAAACCGGATTGGTCAATGGAAAGAATTGTACAACACACTGGACTGCGCACAATCTTTTTCAACAGAAATATCCGAAAGTGAACCTTGTCGCAGAAAACATTATTTGTGAGGATAATGGAATTTACTCAAGCGGAGGAGCTTATTCCATTTTGAACTTCACATTGTATTTAATTGAACGCCATTTTGGAAGGGAAACAGCTATCTGGACATCAAAAATCTCCGAAATTGACTTTGATCGGGTTAGTCAAAGTCAGTTCATCATATTTAGCGGTCAAAAAGAACACACAGACGAAGAGATTAAAGCTGCCCAAGAATTTATTGAAGTTAACTATGCAGATAAAATAAATGTAGAAACCATTGCTAAAAATGTGAACTTAAACGCTAGAAGTTTCTTAAGAAGGTTCAAAAAAGCGACATCTAACACACCGCTTGAGTACATCCAACGAGTAAGGGTTGAAGCCGCAAAAAGGAAACTCGAATCTACAACTCAAACCATAATGGAAGTCATGTTTGACATTGGATACAATGATCAAAAAGCATTCAGGTCTACATTTCGCAAATATTCCGGACTATCGCCAAAAGAATACCAAAGAAAGTATAATAGAGAAATGGCATATGCTTAATTTAGAATTAAATTGAAAAACATAACCTAATAATTTTCATATTGCTTAGCCACCCCACGGGGCTAGAAAACAATTTTTGAAGGAAAAATGATATTTAACAAGACCTAAACTGCATTAGCGCCTATGCTGAAGCTTCGGTGTAAGTATAAAACGCAGTTTGGCTAAAACGTAGTGTGGGTATTGTCATGGGCACTGGAACAGATGTGGCCTTTGAAAATGCGATGAAAACCCTGGTAAAAGGCTATTTACACGGAAAAGTGAAAACCAGAAATTTAAGTGATGTCGTAATGAAAAATATAAGGCAAATTCTGTTTTTCGCACTCATTTATAACACATTAGGCATACCTATTGCTGCAGGTGTATTATTTCCCTTTTTTGGAATTTTATTGTCGCCTATGTTAGCAACAATAACAATGAGTTCTAGCTCGGTTTCAGTGATTGCATATTCATTATGATTAAAAAACCTTTATATTTAATATAAATGAAAGTCTTATAATTTTGATAAAAAACCTGCAGAGAAGATTGTATTAGACATAATAGGTTCGTATGTTACCAACTCAGCTCCTTCTTAACCATTAATTACAAATAGACAATGAAAAAAATCTTACTTTGTGTTATTTTTATTTCGATAATTAGTTGTAAAAATGATTCGAATATTGAACTACCTGTTGAGTCTAAGGAAGTTCAACCTAAAGCAGAATACACAATTTCATCAGATAAGAATCACAATAAGTTTAGTAGTGCCATCCCCTACCAAATTAAAGTCCCTGATGGAAGTATTGTAGAAGCATTTACTAAAGAAGCAACCGGGGGACAGTTGAATATTAATTCTACACTAGACGACTTTAATAAAGTGGACATGGATTTAGTGCATACATTAACCGGTCCAATTTATATTGAAGGTGCTGAAGTTGGGGATGTTCTAGCAGTTGAAATTCTGGATTTGGAACCGGGAGATTGGGGATGGACAGGAATGGGTCCGGATTTTGGATTCTTGGCTGGTGAAAACAATGCAAGCGGGTTTAAAACTTACAAACTGGACAAAGAAAATAACATTGTAAACTTTGCGGAAAACATCAGGATTCCTTTAAATCCCTTTCTTGGGGTAATTGGGGTTGCACCTGATACCAAAGAAATGCTTCTTACCATTCCACCAAGAGCAAATGGTGGTAATATGGACGATCCCAATATTGTTAAAGGTGTTACCGTTTACCTTCCTGTTTTTGTTAAAGGTGCACTGCTTTCTGTTGGAGATTCACATGCGGTTCAAGGCCTTGGAGAGGTGGTTGGTACAGCAGTGGAATGCGATATGCGCGCTCTGTTACGGCTTAGTGTAATCAAGGATAAGAAAATAGCTGAACCTCAGTATGAAACCGAAGATTACTATGCTACTACAGGTTATGGAACAACGATAGACGAGGCCGCAAAAAAAGCCACGCGTTACATGGTGGAACATATTTCGAACACATATGAAATGTCCTGGGAAGAGGCCTATATGCTTTGCTCTCTTATCGGTGATTTAAAAATTGCTGAAGTGGTAGATTTACCACATATGTTAGTAACAATGCATATTCCGAAAAATGTTTTCATGAAAAAGTAACATACCAATACCAACAATCAAAACAATTAAATATGAACAAAAAAATTATTAGGCTTTTTCTAAGATTCGCAATAGGAATTGGATTTTTGTCCGCGGTTGCTGATAGATTTGGATTATGGCCTGCCGAAATTTCCGCATGGGGAAATTGGGAGAATTTTTTAGAGTATACCGCAATACTTAATCCGTTCATTCCAAAAATGTTAATCCCAACATTTGGGGTCATAGGAACATCTGCCGAATTATTATTTGGCCTTTGTCTTATTATCGGTTTTAAAACAGAATTGATTGCAAAACTCAGTGGAACTTTGATGTTAATTTTTGCGTTGGCAATAACATTTTCAACCGGAATAAAAGGAGCTTTTGACTATTCTGTCTTCGCGGCCTCTGCAGCAGCGTTTGCCTTAAGTATCATGAATGAAAAGTACCTAGAATTGGATTTGCTCTTTTCCAAAAAAGACTGAAAATTAAGATAATGCCGGTGAACAACACCGAGCATTGTTCATTGCTTCAGAATTTCACAATCGAAAATTCTCGCACAATTAACTATCTTGGTTTCTCAATCTGAAAATCCCGAAGGATTTTCCCAAAACTAATCATATATGAACCGTTAGGCACCCGCTTGCTTTATTCTTATCTTTTTAACCTAATTCTAACATTACTTTTATTCGATACCTATATGAAAAATGTGTTAATCTGCGGCGCAGGTATGTCAGCTACCGATCTTATTTCGTACATGCTTAAACATGCCGAAGAATACAACTGGGAAGTAACCGTAGGTGATATTTTAGTAGAAACCGCAAAAAGGAAAATAGGTGGACATCCAAGGGGAAAAGCGGTATACTTTGATTGCTATGATGCTGAGATTATGGAGCATTATATTAAGGATGCAGACATCGTAATCTCATTGTTGCCTCCCGGAATGCACGCTGCTGCAGCAAAAATTGCACTTCAGTATGGCGCTCATGTGGTAACGGCTTCATACGCCAGTCAGGAAATGATAGATATGCATGAAGAAGCAAAAGAAAAAGGTCTCACATTTCTAAATGAATTAGGAGCTGATCCGGGTATTGATCATATGAACGGAATGCGTTCTATAGATAAAATCAGGAAAAAGGGAGGAGAGCTGTTGGCATTTACATCATATTGCGGCAGTTTGGTTGCTCCTGAAAGCAATGATAACCCGTGGGGCTATAAGTTTACCTGGAGCCCGATGAACGTGGTTACGGCGGGTAGTGCAGGAGCTTGTTATTACAAAAAAGGCAATTTTCGCTGTATCCCCTATCATCGTTTATTTACCAATCCAAAAGTTATAACTATCCCCGGTTTCAGGGAGTTTGAAGCATACGAAAATCGTGATTCCGCTGCCTACAGGAAGAAATACAACCTTAATGACATTCCAACATTAATAAGGGCAACACTGCGTTATCCCGGTTTTTGTGATGGATGGAATATGCTTATTCAATTGGGGTTAACGGCCAATAACTATACTATTGAAGGCAGTGAAAAAATGACATACCGCCAATGGGTTGAGTCTTATCTACCAGATGATGATACAAGTCCTGAAAATAAACTGGCAGAACTCCTGCAAATAGAAAGAGGTGGAGTACTTCACAAACAATTGCTTTGGACAGAACTACTCTCTGACAGGCCAATTAAGAGGGTAAATGGAACTCCTGCCGAGATATTATTGGATTTGCTTCTGGATAAGTTGAAATTTAAACATGGCGACACGGATATGCTGGTTTTTTACGAAAGGTTAGAATACAAACTCAAAGGCGAATTATTTGAACATTTATCTTATTTGGTCACAAAGGGAATAGATCATTGGCATACCGCCATCTCTCGTACTGTTGGATTACCTGCAGCAATTGGTGCTAAATTAATCCTTAACGGAGAAATTAATACTCCTGGTGTACTGTTTCCATGGACCAGAGAAGTTTATGATCCTATACTGGATGAGTTGGAGGAACTAGGCATTGCCTACACCTCACACGATAACAAGATTGAGCATTCGCAGTATGAATAATAAGGGTCTGCTGGTTATTAACTGCTGCTAAAAGCTTCCAGGTTAACTATTGTTTGCTTAGAAATCCAGAGCAGCATCCAATCCTATTTGCACGCCTTTCAATTCACTGACGTAGCGAATAGCTAACAAAGCTCCGTTAGCAAAGGATTCATAGGAAGTACTGCTATGATGTATAGAGAAAGTTTCGCCCTGGTTACTAAATGCAACTTCCTGATCAGACAACAACCCCTTCATCCGCAATGAATGAACGCGAACCCCGGAGACCAAACCACCCCTGGCCCCTTTAACAATCTCCGTGTTGTCTTCAAGTTTTGCTGAACTTCTTTTCTTTCCCATTCGCATGGCTGTTGCCAGGGCTGTTCCCGAAGGAGCATCTGGCTTCTTTTCTTCGTGCCGTTCTATGATCTCTGCCGAATCAAAATAAGGCGAAGTCATTTCTGCAAAACGCATCATCAGGACTGCTCCTATTGAAAAGTTTGGCACTATAAGACATCCCGGATCATCATTACCCCAGAAAGATTTTAACTCCGCAATACGATCTTCAGTAAAACCTGAGGTCCCAACTACAACCCTAATGCCCCTGGAATGCCATTTTTTTAAATTTTCCATCACCACTACAGGATGTGCACATTCCACCAGTATTTGAGCGTCAATATTTTCAAACCCATCTTCTACCCCTACCCCGGCCACACTTTTACTCATATGACCCGGTGCATAGGCTCCCGAAAGTTGCATATCACCTGCTTTTGAAATACCATGTGCAATAGCGCTACCTAATCTTCCCATTGCACCCGAAACTGCTACTTTCATACTTCTTTATTTTTATAATGGGTTTTCAAAATATCTTCTAATTGCTCTACTGTTTTTAAAGCATCATCCTTTGAAAACCGCAAAGGAGGTTTTGTTTTCAAAACGCTGTCATACGGACCATCAGTACTAATAAGAATCTGTCTGTTTCGCAATTCATTCTTTATATAATGTGCCAGGTTGGTATCGTGATCCATGCTTTTATCCTTCACGATTTCAACCCCAAGATATAGGCCGGAACCTCTCACATCCCCAATGCAGGGATACTTTCTTTGTAACCCCAGGAATAGTGATTTGTAATAATCCCCCACAATTTTCGCGTTTTCCTGTAAATTCTCGTCTTCGATAACTTCCAGAACCGACAAAGCAATGGCACATGAAACAGGATTACCACCAAATGAACTGAAGAATTCCACCCCTTTTTCAAAAGATGCTGAAATTTCTGAAGTACAGACCACAGCTCCCATAGGATGCCCATTAGCCATAGGTTTTCCAAGTATTACCATATCCGGAACAACTTCCTGGGCTTCATAACCCCAATAATGATTCCCTACACGACCAAATCCTATCTGAACCTCATCATCTATGCAAATACCGCCCTGATTCCGTATTGCCGGATATACATGTTTTAAATAACCTTTAGCCAATGGCACCTGGCCCCCGCAACCTATTATTGGTTCGCAAATAAATGCGCCAATCGGGGATTTAGATTTTTCAATTAGTTTAATGGCCTCCTCCCCATAACTTTTTCCTGCACTGCCATTATCATTGGTATACTTTCCCCGGTATGTATCAGGAATAGGCGCCACCAAAATGTGATCTTTTTTTCCGCTGCCTTTTGGATTGTTAAACTTATAGTAGCTCACGTCAATAGCAGCCCTGGTATTTCCGTGATAACCGTGCTCAAGGACCATTATTTTTTCATTCCTGGTATGAATATTAGCCATACGCAGGGCCAGATCTGTAGCTGCGCTTCCGGAATTCACAAAATATACTTTGTTCAATGAGTCCGGAAATTTCGATAAAAGCTTTTCTGCATATTCATTTAAAGAATCGTAAAGATACCTTGTGTTCGTATTCAGTTTAGCCATTTGCCGCTGCCCGGCCTCCACTACCCTGGGGTGACAATGCCCTACGTGAGGAATATTATTGTAAGCATCCAAATAGGTGTTCCCATAGGCGTCATACATATATTGAAATGCAGCCCCTTCCATATAAACAGGCTTGTCATAACTAATTGAGAGAATTGAACTCATATGCTCAAATCTCTTTTCTATTATCTTTTCTACAGGCGGTGGATTTTTAGCAGGATATCCGGCTGCCTTACGAAAACAATTTTCCGCCGCTATTGGATTGATAGCCAACCAGCGATATAGCATCTGCCATGCAAACTTTTCACTCACAAAGGCGTATTCATTATCCCCTTCTATCTCTCTTGCATTGGCTGAAATACAGACACTTATGCAGAGTCTGGCTGCAATCAGGTAATAAAGGACTTCTAATTCTTTCTCCTGAAGAGGCAGTACTTCATGATAGGATTCTATAAGTATGTTCGACCATTCCAATGGGTTCTCTTTATCGTAGCAGGCATAGGTAATTGCAATAGCCAGTTCATTAATAAGAAAGGTATCTGATATATCACCAAAATCTATAATTCCGGAAACCTCTTCATGAGCAACCAGGACATTCAATTCATTGGCATCATTGTGGATTACTGACGTTCTTAATTCATGGAGCCAAGGCACTACATTTTCCTCATATTGTTTAAAATAATATTGTACAACGCTCCTGTCTTTTTTATCCGGAATACTGTCCAGGTAATTTTTACTAAGATTCAGGTACTGAATGTCCCATTTCAATTTCCTCGCTGCGACTCTGTAATCAGTAAACTGTTGAAATTTTAAATCTAATTGGGCAAGAAATTTGCCAAAACTTTGGAATATTTTTTTTGTATGTGGTACGTCCACCAGAAACTTACCCTCAAGGTAAGACAGCATTCTACAAATATACTCCCGCCCTTCGATAGTTACTATAGCCATATAGCTTTGATTTTTTGATGGAATGGGGGTTTGTATATTTCTTTGACCTTCGTTTTGTAAAAACAGAAGTGCGTTGTTTTCTGCTTCTACCAATGACAGCGTATCCTGAGTAGCGGCGTATGTTTTGAAAATATATTTTTCTGATTGGGTTTCAACAAGGTAGTTGGCATTGTCTAATCCGCTTAGTCTTTCAACTTTAATGGCATTTATTCCAAATTGTTCACGTAAAATGGACTTCATTTAAGTTATACCTGGTTAAAAATAGGTTTCTGTAGTTGCAACTAATTGACTTTATTACAAAAGCTCTAAGCTAATAATTCTAATGCTGAACCCAAAACGATCTTATTAAAACCCGGGAAATCAAAATTCAATAAATAATGACTACATGATTTATAACGGACCACATAATTCAGTATAAAAATAATGAGGAATAACCCTTTTTGTGCAGACTCAATTTTCCATTATATTACAATATGACCAGAATAATTTACTTCCTAAACTTACTTTTGGTAATAGCTGTCCTATATGGATGTCAGAAAGCAACAACTACGCTAACACTCCAACTGGCAACCGGTGGAGGAGCTGCTATAAGTTTAGTGCCCGCTGAATAATTGGTTAATATCCATAGCTGTCAGATATATTTGAAGAATTCCAAGCGCGCTTGGCAAAACCCACTTTCCCGCTAGTTTATAAGTGCCATTGCCCCATAATAAGCAGCTCCCAGGAGTGCCGTCTTATCGTTCAAAATTACTTTTACAGGCATTTGTTGAAGCAGGGGTTTCATACGGCCAGCCGCAACAAAATTTTCATAAAAAACTTCCTGGTTTATCATCAGGAGTATTTTTGGGACAATACCACCCCCAATATAAACCCCACCTGTAGCCTTGGTCTTTAAGGCAAACTGAGCCGCTTCTATAGCCAGATATCGAACAAATAAATCCAGTGTCTCTACACAAACTGGGTCACTTTTTTTATGGGCAACGGCGGTAATGACGGCTGCAGCATCGCCTTGTTGAATTTTATCTTTTAACCATTTAGGTTCGGGAATTCCTCTGAAACTCCTTAAAAATTTATAGCTAGTTACTATTCCGGGGCCGGAAATCACTCTTTCCCAACTTACATGTCCATACTTTTTATGTAAAGTTTTCCATAGTCCCCAATCCAGATCGTTGCGCGGACAAAAATCGCAATGTCCCCCTTCGGTTGCATAGGGATGATACTGATAGCCATCCCAATACAAGCCTGCCTCTCCAAGACCCGTACCCGGAGAAATGATTACGGCATTCCCCGGTATGTCTGATCCTTCCTTTAATACTTCAAAATCCTGCTCCCGGAGGGATGCCAATCCATATGCATTGGCTTCCATATCATTTATAAGAACTACAGAACCAACCCCAAGTTCTTTGCTAATTTTTTCACTATCTATCTCCCACGGAAAATTTGTGCCTTTTACTTTACCCCTTGTAATCGGGCCGGCTACGCCCAGGCAGATCCCATCTATGACAGGCAAATTATCCTTATGAAAAGAAAGCACCATCCCGGTTAAAGCATTGAAATCTTTTGTGTGGTATGATTGCTCCTTCATTAAAGAAAGATGTCCTTTATCAAACTTAAAAAGTGCAAGGTTTGTTTTAGTTGCGCCGATGTCTCCGGCTAAAATAACAGCACTTGAAGCAACAGTTTTTTTATTGCCCGGAAAGGCCAGTGGTATTAGAGAATTCTGTATTTGGGACAAAGTATAGCTTTCCCGTGTTTTCATATTATCTATCATCTAAATAATTGTTATGTCCTCCTAAATAGAAATATGCCTAATCACTTAGCCCATTAATCATTTATTTTGAACTAAGTGGTTTGGGATATGACCAATACAAATATCTCACAGAAGTTAAATGTTTAAAATGATTAAGGTCATTGAGTATGAATAACTATTTGCATAGATTATGGTCAATGACGGTGAGTAATTGGATACAACCCCTATCTCATTTTTAATCTACATCTTTTCTTAAAAATTTAAATGGTTCGGGGCTTCTCAGCCAATCTTGCAGTAGCAATTATTTTACCAATAATAAATCCAACAAAAAAAACAACTGCAGATATGGCCACAATAAGCAGCATTGCCTTCCATACATCCGTTAATGGTATACTATTATCAGGAAGTCTTTCAAGGATTCTGAAACTACTAAATACTTTGAAAGGGAAACTAAAGTAATTTATTAATGCCTCTTTGTATTCACTAAAAGTCAGGAACATGTAAACATTGCTGGAAAGGCCATAGGCTATAATACTCAAACCAAACCCAAACATTCTGCTGTATGTTTTGATGTATACAATTTTGTCTGATTTTAGTAGGCCCTCATTTGAAGGAAGCCCATTTTCCACTATTGATTCTGTTAAACCTTCATTGTTCCTGTATTTTTTCACATATTCCTTTGAATAGTAAATCCAGAAAAATATTAAAAGAAGTGGGGTAATTACAACAATCAGTGTAACACAAAAAAGCAGAAGTATTGTAACCAATTCGCTAAGTCCTTCCAGGGTAAAATAGCGATCAATAGGAGCCTGATTAGCTTGCCAACCATAAAAGACTTTCACTAAAACGCTTACATATTTGATAATTAAATAATCCATATAATACTAATCAGGAAAAAAATCAATCTGGTTTTAACCCAAGTCATTATAATAACTAAAGTTGTTTGAAGAATAACAAATCTGTCTGAATAAGCAGAATTCTTCTTATTGTATACTATTCTAGTTAATATTTGAGCTCCAACCAAACTGAAAGTGACGAAACCTTTGATTCTATGTCCGAAGGAGCGCTTTTATTTATCTAATATTCTGATAAGTATAAATTTTCGACAATAAAGTCTAATCTATTTCTTGAACAGCCCAGTTTTTAATTAACCTGTGGCGAATATTAAACTCCCTTTTTATAAAAATTACTTTTTTTGAAACAATTATACTTAACTTTATAATGAATAGAAAATTTAATTATGTCAAAAGGTAGGGACGCTAAGAAAGCTGTGAAAAAAGAACCGCTCTTAACTGCAAAAGAAAAAAAAGAAGCGAAAAGAATTAAGAAAGCCAAAAAGGGCTAAGTTTTAATTTATTTCAGCGGGTTTCAGAAGAATCCAGAAGAAGATTTCGTATACAAACTTACAGGCAATATCTATTTTGTCTTCAACTGTAATAAACAAACAGTACTTAAGGTAGAGCAGCAATCTTAATGAGTAAGATTGATCTGCTATTCAACTTCAAGGCTTAACGTGTCCCAAGTGGCTGCTGGAAAAATGAATAAAAATAAATAAATTAAATGGCACTTATAGTTTCTCTATTTCTTTCATTACTTCTTCTGCCTCAAAAATCTTCTCATCGCTTAACTTGCGATTTGATATGGACAACCGATGTGCCTCTTCCATTAATTTGCGATATTTAGTCTGAAGTGATTCCTTTTGTGTTTTCTTTTTTAAGATTCCGAACATAGGTATAATTTAAAACAAAATGCTAATCCTTGATTCTGATTCATTCAAACAACAAAAACACTAAATGTTTAATTTTTAAGTATGTTTTTTAGACATTTTAATTTGCCTAATCAATAAATCATCCTTTTTACTAAATTATTAACTAGTTTCATACCTGGTGTATTTATTTTTTGTTTATTCTTTAACATTTTTTATTAAACATTAGTTTTATCTTTATCCACCCAAACTAAAGAAGTTTAAAAAATTAGTTCCCCTTTTTAGAACTCATAGTTTATTCAATTAACAAAATGAAACTAATTAATCATACCACGAAATGAAAGATCAGGATATGCTTTTAAATACTCTTATTGAATCAGAAGAATTACTAAACGGCTATACCTATGAAGAAATAGGCGATGACCATCTCTACACCGGATTGGAAACTCCCATGAAACCAAATGCTTTTGCAATTAGTGATGAAGAAAAGAAGGAAAGCATTTCGCAACTGTTTGCTCAAATTATGGATGTCATGGGCCTGGACCTGAATGATGATTCACTCAGAGGTACACCAGAACGCGTGGCTAAAATGTACATAGATGAAATCTTTTCGGGTTTAGACCCTAAAAACAAACCAAAAGTTGCTTTGTTTGATAATAAGTATCAATACAATCAGATGCTGGTAGAAAAAGATATTACCTTTTACTCTAATTGTGAACATCATTTTGTACCAATTATTGGCAAAGCCCACGTGGCCTATATCTCTTCAGGAAAGGTAATAGGCCTTTCCAAGTTAAACCGAATAGTCCAGTATTTTGCCAAGAGGCCACAGGTGCAGGAAAGATTGACAAACCAAATAGCAATTGAATTGCAAACTGCTCTGAATACTCCAGATGTGGCTGTTATTATTGATGCTAAGCACCTTTGTGTTTCCTCCAGAGGGATTAAAGACAACACTTCGGCTACTGTAACCTCATTCTACGGAGGGGCCTTTAATTCTCCGGAGAAAATTGCAGAATTACAAAATTATATCAAGCATTAATTCCTTTATCTCTTATTCAAATCTACATTTTACCTTAAATTGAACATCCCGGAATTGTGAAGAATGAGTTAACTAAAACCTCATTGCCCACTCCTTTATGCGATATATTTAATGTTAATAATTCCCGGTTAATTCTTTAAAAATTGACCTTTTTCAACTAATTTTAACACTAATTAAATTTGACCTAAAACCAAAATCACAAATCAATGAAAAAGCTAAAGAATTTATTTCCAATACTATTAATATGTTTAGCATTTAACACTAATGTACAAAGCCAAACCAATATTGAAGCAGGTGTTCGATTTGGTGATAATACCGGTATAGATGCCACCATACCTCTTGGCATTTCTCCTCGCCTCCACCCTACGGTTTATTTGGATTATTTTGGAGTAGGTACCTATTTTGACTGGATGTTTGCACTTACCGATGGGCCTTCGGGACTAAAATTTTATCCCGGGGTGGGACCTGAATTTTTCTTTGAAAACGATTTTGATTTCAATATTGCAGGCAATTTCGGAGTGGAATATTCCTTTAAATTTCCACTAACAATCGGATTTGACTGGAGACCTGGCTTTGCAGTAACCAACGATTTTGACTTTTATACCGGCAATTGGGGAATCATGGCAAGATATCGTTTTAAAGAAGGAGGATTTAAAAGGGTAGATTAGTTCTTAATTAAAATATTAGAATTGAAATCCACTAACTCCGACTCACTATTAATCTTAGGTAAAGTATTAAGGATTAATGGGCGTCTTCTTGCATATAATACAATTTGATCATTTTAATATCTCTAAAAAGACTCCTGATGTTGAAAAAAATAGCAATTTGTTTATCACTCCTGATCTTTAGCTGTGCGACAAGTCATGCACAAACAGATACACTGCTTTTAGATACTAATACAATAATCGTCGGGGAAGTTAAATCTATGAATAGAGGGGTCTTAACTATAGAAACCAACTACAGTGATTCTGATTTCACCATAGAATGGCTGAAGATTAAAAAAATCTATACCCAATCTGTTTTTTTGACAAGCTTAACAGATGGTAGTCGTATCATTGGCAGCCTTAAGTCCAATGAGGATAACTCCATTACCATTACGAACAGGGAAGGAGCCACTGAAGCAGAAGTACAGATTCCCGAAATAGTTTTCCTTCAGCCTCTTAATGAGGGTTTTTGGAGCAGATTAGATGCGGCGGTTGATTTTGGAATAAGTTTTACCAAAGCAAATAATTTAAAACAGTTTACCTTTGGAACTAATTTAAAATATACCGAGGATAAATGGTCAGCACTTATCAATGCCAATATGCTGCGTTCTACTCAGGACAATGCTGAAAATATCCGAAGAGAGGATGCCTCTTTCGTTTTTAATTATTTTCTTCCAAAAGACTGGTACCTGTCCCCTCAGGTTTCACTGTTGTCTAATACAGAACAACTTTTAGATTTAAGAACCGTAGTTTCCCTGGGGGTTGGAAAATATATTGTAAATAATAACAAAATGTATTGGGGCGTGTTAACAGGTTTATCCTATAATAACGAAAATTTTTCCAGTGATGCGGAAGACAGATCGAGTATTGAAGGTATATTAGGAACTGAACTCAATATGTTTGATGCAAAAGATTTAAGCCTGATTATGCGTTTAATAACATATCCCAGTTTTAGCGAAGGCGGCCGTTGGCGTGCAGACTGGAATTTTGACTTGAAGTATGACCTGCCACTTGACTTCTACGTAAAAACAGGCATTACTTTAAATTATGATAATCAGCCTACAGCAGGAGCAAGTGATTCTGATTATTACTGGAAAATGGCGTTTGGCTGGGAATGGTAAATGATTTAACGCCCTACACACAGGAAATATTTCTACTAATGCACTTTAAAAATTAATCCAATAAGATTACAATAGTTTTTGCCGTACTTCCTGCCAATTATTTACCCGTTCAAATCCAATAGTATTTATATTATGAGGTGAGCTAAACATAATTGATCTTCCCTCAAAATTTTCCAGATTGTATTTACGGTCATCAATGAGTATATCCCCCTTAAGAATATGCTTATCGCCACATAATATGCGCCTTTTCCAATCTATAAAAGGAAAATGCTCATCTAACCAATAATGTTTCTCAATTAATGAATTAGGGAACTGCATAGCAGCTGATGCAATAAAAACATCGTATGCTTTGGTCAACTCCTTTATCACTTCTATACTTCCCTCTATAGGAGGAAGAGCCCGGAAAAACCCTACTTCATGGCAGTGTCTGTGAATCCTGTTTCTTCGACTTTCCGGAACACTTTGCCATACTTCTCCTCCAATGCATTCCTCCACGGTCAGGTTTTCATCGAATTCTTTATTATAAAGTGTGATATGTGCTCTATAGGTATCGGCAATTACCTCATCCATATCAATAAATAATGTCATCATTGAACTTTTTTACGAAGTACGCAAAAATATCAAACTTCTAAAATTGATTCACAAAAAGTTAACCTATTGGTAAAGATCACTTCCTTAAAAATTGCCATGTGATATTTTAATTTCTTTACATTTGGTTTCAAGCATCTTTTATTTTGATTTTATCCATATGCCCAAAAAGATAGCAGCCGTTTCCTTACCTTTAAAATAGCAATGAAAATATCCATAAAAAGGAAATATCGTTTTTTATTAGCCGTAGCACTGCTTTTATCAATACTCGTTGTAGTGATTTCCAATTTTATTATTGAAATTTCAGCAAGAGGAAAAACCTTTACTGATCCGGAAATCACTCCAAAAAATAAGGTCGGCCTTGTATTGGGAACTTCAAGAATGATGGTAGAAGGTGGTGTAAATCCGTATTATAAGCATCGCATCGATGCAACAATAACTCTATATGAAGCAAAGAAAATAGAGTATGTTTTGGTTAGTGGAGATAATGGCAGCATCTACTACAATGAACCAACTACAATTAAAAAAGACTTAGTAAAAGGAGGTATCCCGGAAGAAAAAATTTTTCTGGATTATGCAGGATTCCGCACCCTGGATTCCATGGTAAGGGCAAAGTTTATTTTTGGCCTTGATAGTGTCACTGTAATCTCCCAACAATTTCACAATGAAAGGGCTATTTATCTGGCGGGTAAAAAAGGCCTGAATGCAATTGGTTTTAATGCCAGGGGGATTTCCGGAAAACAAGGTATCAAAGTTCAGTTCCGGGAATATTTTGCAAGGGTAAAAGTATTTATAGATCTGCTACTGAACACGCAACCCCGCTTTTACGGTGAAAAAATTGAGATAAAATAGGTGTCATACTTTTTACATAAAATAACCTATTTTAGTCGCTGAAAGACAACCCAACCATATATGTCCAAATTCAAAACACTACTTAAAAACCTTGGCCCCGGGTTGTTGTTTGCGAGTATGGCCATAGGTACCTCACATTTGGTATTATCTACCAAAGCAGGAGCGCAATACGGCTGGGTTATGGTGATACCTATTATCCTGGCCAATATATTAAAATACCCCTTTTTTGAATTCGGAATACGTTATACAAATGTCACAAATAAAACCTTAATAGAGGGATATCTCAATAGGGGCAGAGGTTACTTATGGCTTTATGCTTTTATTACCCTTGTAACCACTTTTACGATCCTGGCGGCTCTTTATGTAGTGACCGCCGGCTTGTTTATTAACTTGTTTAATGTTCAGAATATTTCTGTCGCTGCCGTTGCCCTTGGGTTATTTGTATTTATTAGCACCCTGTTAATCATAGGTCGTTACCGTTTTCTCGAAACTTCCTTAAAATTCGTCATTTCAATTTTATTTGTGGCATTGCTTGTAACTACATTATTGGTAATTTACAAAGGGCAGGTAGAAGCAGTATCCGGATTTGTTAGACCTCCAATATTTAATGAGGTTGGGATCTTGTTCTTAATTGGATTGATTGGATGGATGCCTACAGCGGTTGAAGCCTCTAGCTGGATTAGCTTATGGAGTCTTGAAAAATATAAATTAAATAAGGTTAAACCTTCGCTAAAAGAGGCCTTGCATGAATTCAATTCCGGGTATTTGATGACTGCCATACTCGCCATTTTCTTTTTAATCATCGGATGGATGACCCTTTATGGTACAAATACCGAATTAAGTGGCAATGCAATCACTTTTGCAGATCAGGTAGTGCAATTGTTTACAACGCATATTGGTAACTGGGCTTATATCTTTATTGCCGTATCTGCATTCGCCACGATGTTTAGCACCTGTATGACTGCCCATGATGCAATATCAAGGGTTAGTATTGATATAGTTGGTTTGCTTACGCCAAAGAACAAAGATTTTTCAGGGAGAAAGTATTACGCTTCAGGAGTTATTCTTTTGGCGCTCGTGAACTTTGTTGTAATTACAGCATTTGGCGCCAATATGGGTGCCCTGGTAGCTCTTGCAACCTTTGTCTCTTTTGTTTTGGCTCCGATAGTGGGTTATATGAATCTGAAAAATGTCATGAGCCATGATCTTCCTAACCATTTTCATCCAGGCAAAGGTTTGCAGGTCCTGACATTTGCCGGCATAATATTCCTTTCGTTGTTTGCTATTTATTATTGCTGGATGATACTTTTCTAAGATAACCGCTAAAGATTATAAAGCGTTATCCATAACTTCTTTTACAACTTCAGGATTTAAGAGCGTACTAATATCCCCGAGGTTTTCAGTATCTCCGGAGGCTATTTTGCGCAAAATACGTCTCATGATCTTGCCACTTCGTGTTTTAGGCAAACCCGGGACAAACTGTATCTTGTCTAATTTCGCAATTGGCCCAATATGCTCAGTGATTTGCTGGTTAATTTCTTTCTTAAGATTTTCTCTATCCCTGGCTTCACCAATTTCCTTTAGTATCACAAAGCCATATAGTGCATTTCCTTTTATATCATGTGGAAAACCAACAATGGCAGATTCTGCTACAGCCTGATGTTCGTTTATAGCATCCTCAATTGGTGCAGTACCCAAATTATGACCCGATACAATGATCACATCATCAACCCGGCCGGTAATTCTGTAATATCCCACTTCGTCTCTCAGTGCGCCATCACCTGTGAAATATTTGTTCTTATATGCGGTAAAATAAGTATCCCTATACCTGTCGTGATCTCCCCATATGGTTCTGGCAATTGAAGGCCATGGAAACTTAATGCACAGCCGTCCGTCTACCTGAATACCCATAATTTCATGCCCTTCTTCATCCATGAGTGCTGGTTGTATTCCAATAAAGGGCAAGGTGGCATATGTTGGAGTTGTTGGTGTTACATAAGGGATAGGAGAGATCATTATTCCTCCGGTCTCAGTTTGCCACCAGGTATCTACAATAGGACTTTTACCTTGTCCAACATTGTTATTATACCAATGCCAGGCTTCTTCATTAATTGGCTCCCCGACAGATCCCAAGACTTTCAGGGAAGAAAGATCATATTTTTCTACAAATTCCAGATTTTCCTTGGCTAAAGCCCTTATTGCAGTGGGGGCCGTATAAAACTGATTTATTTTGTGCTTTTCAACTACCTCCCAAAATCTTCCATAATCAGGATATGTGGGTACTCCTTCAAACATTACCGTAGTTGCCCCGTTAGCGAGAGGACCATAAATAATATAAGAATGGCCTGTAATCCAGCCAATATCTGCAGTACACCAATATACATCACCATCTCTGTACTGAAATATATTTTTAAAGGTATAGGCCGTATACACCATATAACCCCCACAGGTGTGTACCATGCCTTTGGGCTTCCCCGTTGATCCGGATGTATAAAGTATAAAAAGAGGGTCTTCAGATTTCATCCATTCAGCATCATAATCTGCATAGGCCTTTTCCAGCAATGGTTTCAACCAAAAATCCCGGTTTTTCTTCATCTTAACCTTTCCTCCGGTGCGGTTGGCAACCAAAACTTTTTCTACCCCCGGACAATCTTCTAGAGCCACATCTACGATACTTTTCAGATCTATAATTTTATTCCCCCTATAAGAACCATCAGAAGTAATTACCATTTTACATTCACAATCATTAATCCTTGCAGCCAATGCATTTGAAGAAAAGCCCGCAAAAACAACAGAATGTATGGCTCCGACCCTCGCACAGGCCAGTACAGTATAAGCCAATTCCGGAATCATTGGCAGGTAAACGCAAACACGGTCTCCTTTTTTTATGCCATTTTCCTTGAGTACATTGGCCATTCTGCATACACTTTCATGTAATTGTCCATAAGTGATATGCTGTGCTTCTTCTTTCGGATCATTAGGTTCAAATATGATCGCTGTGTTATTGCGTTTAGTAGGCAGATGCCTGTCCAGGCAATTCTCCGTGATGTTGAGCTCTGCACCTTCAAACCATTTAATTTCAGGTTTTGTAAAATCCCAGCTTAGTACCCTATCCCATTTGGAGCGCCAAACAAAATGCTCTTCTGCTATTTCTTCCCAAAAAGCTTCGGGATTCTGAACAGACTTGCGATAGACCTGAAAATATTCCTCTAAATGTTTAATGTGATAATTACTCATGCTAATAATATTTTAATGAGAACTTGCTTCCATAACACCGCTGGGTATTCGAATATTCTCCACAATTTCCTGCACCTCTTTTGGAGGATCCGGTGTAAATAAAGAGATAATTATGGATACTATAAAGTTAAGTAACATAGCTACAGTACCAAAGCCTTCGGGTGAAATTCCGAGCCACCAATCTTGGGATGTACCACCTCCAAACATATCAAACTTAAACTTTAGCATATAAAATAACATAGCTGCCATACCTACAATCATCCCTGCTACAGCACCTTCTTTATTCATCTTTCTATAAAAAATACCCATTACTATGGCAGGAAAAAAGGAGGCAGCTGCCAAACCAAAAGCCAGGGCAACCGTAGCTGCAACGAAATCTGGGGGATTAATACCAAAATAACCTGCTATGCAGACAGCTACAACCGCCGACATTCTTGCAATAACCAGTTCATTTTTATCTGAAATATTTGGACTAAACTGTTTTTTAATTAAATCATGTGAAATTGAAGTGGAGATAACCAGCAACAAACCTGCTGCAGTTGAAAGGGCAGCTGCCAATCCTCCTGCCGCCACCAGTGCAATTACCCAATTGGGTAAATTAGCGATCTCAGGGTTCGCCAATACAATAATATCCTTATCTACTTGCAGCTCATTAATCTCAGGATCGGCAACATATTGAATAATTCCATCGGAATTTTTATCCTCAAATTTTAACAGGCCGGTAGTTTCCCATTTAGAGAACCATGCGGGCATTCCGGCATATTCCTTATTACTTACGGTCTCAATTAAATTTGTTCTGGCAAAAACTGCAATAGCAGGGGCTGTTGTATACAAGATGGCTATAAAAAACAAAGCATAACCGGCAGATTTCCTGGCATCTTTGACCTTAGGGACTGTAAAAAACCTGACTATGACATGAGGCAGGCCTGCGGTTCCCACCATCAAAGCTGCGGTAATAAAAAATACATCGATTATAGGTTTGGAGCCTTTAGTGTATTCATCAAATCCGAGCTCTGTAGATAATCCGTCCAACTTATCCAATAACGAAACACTTTCTCCAATTACATTACTTCCCATCCCCAATTGAGGAATAGAACTACCCGTCATTTGAATTGAAATAAAAATAGCAGGTACCATAAAAGCAAAAATCAACACACAGTACTGGGCTACCTGGGTATAGGTAATTCCTTTCATGCCCCCTAAAACGGCATAAAACAAAACGATAATCATTCCAATAATAACTCCTGTATTAATAGGAACCTCTAGAAATCTGGAAAAAACCAGTCCTACGCCGCGCATCTGGCCAGCCACATAGGTAAATGAAACCAATAGTGCACATACAACAGCGACCGAGCGGGCTATATTAGAATAGTAACGGTCACCAATAAAGTCGGGTACGGTAAATTGTCCAAATTTTCTGAGATAGGGCGCAAGCAAAAGGGCAAGAAGTACATACCCTCCGGTCCAACCCATTAAATAAACCGACCCGTCATAACCGCTAAAAGATATTAAACCGGCCATTCCAAGAAAGGATGCGGCCGACATCCAATCTGCGGCTGTAGCTAATCCGTTTGCCCAGGCAGGTACATGACCGCCGGCAACATAAAAATCCTTAGTAGAGCTGGCCCTGGACCAGATTGCAATTCCAATATAAAGTAAAAAAGTTAAGACGACAATGGTCAGTGTCCAGGTCTGTACATCCATACAAATAATATGTTTGGTTGGTCTAGTTTATTCGTCGAACCCGTATTTCTTGTCCAGGCGGTTCATTAATCTGACATATATAAAAATCAGGATGACAAAGACATAGATAGACCCCTGCTGTGCAAACCAAAAACCTAGTTTAAATCCGCCTAGTTGAATTGTATCCAAGGCATCCTTTAATAGAATTCCAAACCCATAGGATACCAAAAACCAAATACCCAACAAAATTGCGAGATACTGCAAGTTTTTTTTCCAATACCCCTTGGCTTTAGAATTGCGACTCATTAAAATTTTATTTTTCTAAATATAAGTATTCCCAATAATTAACGGGCATCTAAGGTAAATTTTTTGATCTGCCTTTTATATCCTATGTAAAAAGAAGTGGCAGTTGTATTTACACTTCGGGTAAAGCGATTATGTACAAAGCAATTATAACAAAGGATAAACTTAAAAAATGAGATCGTAATTTAAAACAACAATTAATTGACGTTCATTCTCGTTATGTAGTTGTTCCAGGCAGAATACCCCGTTCTTACAGGAGTTGATTATTTTATCCTCACCGTAACCGATAGAGTACAAAATATTTGAAGATGAAACACCGTTCTGCTCTAAGTAGTCTTTTATGGCATCTGCACGATTTTGTGATAACCTGAAATTTGTAGCACCACCTCCACGACTATCCGTATGAGATTCTATTCGCAGTTGCAATTGAGGAAAACTTTTTACCGCAATCACGACTTTGTCCAGCTCAGCAGCCACTTCAGGAGTTATGGCATATCTTCCCTTTTGAAAATAAAACTTCTTCATTTTAATTACAGTCTGATCTTCCTTCTCTTCTACAAGGTCATCCAGAAACAAGAGCTCTAAATCAACTATATTATTATCTTCAAGAGCCTGAATTGCTGTTTCATCAAAAGAGCGGATTGTTTCAGAGTATCTTTCTTTGGATGCCTCAAGCATTAGAGATTCCCTCCATGGAATTTCCAATCTGTAGGATCCATCTTCCTTGGTGTAAATTTCCTTGATAAGGTTTAGGTCTGTATCGTATATCCTAACTGCAGCCTTAGAAATCCCTTCTTTTGAAGTTGTATTATTTACATGACCTCTAAGCACTAATGTTTTTAGACCGGGTTTATCATCAACCGTAAATCCGTAAATATCATCCATGCCCTTACCCCCTGCACGATTAGACGCAAAATAACCGATAAGCCCCCCCGTCTCATTATCTTTAATAATAAGGCCAAAATCATCTTCCTCCGAATTAAGACCAAAGCCTAAATTAATAGGAATACTAAAAAATTCATCGCCCTGGATTTCCGATTTATAAATGTCCATCCCTCCCAGTCCATAAAAAATATCAGAAGCAAAGTAAAGGCTATTTTCGAAGACAAAAGGTGAGACCTCATTGCCAGGGGTATTTATCCTTGACCCCAAATTTATAGGCGCAGACATAATTTTACCTTCATTGGTATCTACATAGTAAATGTCTGTTCCCCCAAATCCATTAGGGAAATTAGCCGCAAAGTAAAGCCTGCTTGTATTTGCGTCATAGAAGGGATAATAAAAAGATGTACTCGGATCTCTTAGTAAATATTGTGAAGATTCATCCCCGGAAGACATCATAATTGCCAAACTATTTTTACCATTACTATCAAAAGTCAGCAATCCATCTGCAGCATTAGAGCTCACATAAAATACAGCATCCATGGCTTCAGAATAGTAAGGTGTTGCCTGATGGAATTCAGATTCGGGCAAATCCATGAACGGTATAGGGTTCATAATCTGACCATTGGAAACTACATTGGCTTGAAATGTTTTCAGATATTCTGATTCGATAGATTCTTTTTTCTTAACTGCCTTGAGCTTCCTTGAACTGGTAAAAAGTAATTTATCTTCTTTGTAGAAAGATGGTGAAAAGTCTGAGGCCGGACCATTAGAATTAATATTAAAAATCTGATAATTTAGATTGTTGGTATTATCAGATGATTGTAATTCATAATTAAATTCCGCATTTTCCAATAATTCATTGGACAAGATATCAGTTTTTGTTGCAAGAAATGCTTTGACTCTATCCTGACCAGAGGTTTTTGCCATAGCTTGCAGCATATTATTAAAATGGTATGTACTTATCTCAGTATCCTCTCTATATATCTCAAGATAAGTTTCGGAAGCATTTTTGTACTTACCAACTTGTAAATAAGAATCCGCTAAATTAAGTAATTGTTGTTTACTCAAGGGTTTTTCATTCTTCTCCTTTTTATATTCCAAAATGGCCTGCGGATATTTATATTCAAAAAAGAAGATATCTGCTTTTGACCTTTCATCCTGGGCAAAGGAAAAGCTGTTGACAAACAAAAAAGCTATCAGAATAAGAAATCTATATTTCATTGCCTGTACGTTTAGAAAAACCTTGGTGAATCTATTTGTTTTGGTTTGCCTTTTAGCCTATCGTTTTTTTCCTCTTTAGTTTTAGTTCCTCTTCCAACATAAAACTTAAGTATTATTTCGTGCGAACCATTATTATATTCACCTATTGGATTGGTATTATAATCGTAAGAATATCCGGCAAACATACTATTGGATATCTGAAATCCTACCAAACCGCTTATCGCATTATCAAACCTGTAAGACGCACCTGCCGTCAACATATCATTAATTAGAAAGTTAGCTGATAAATTTGCAGTTACCGGTGCTCCTGATATAAGATTAAATAAAAATGCAGGTTTAAATTTAAGCTTTTCAGATAAATCAAAAACATAACCTCCTATAAAATTAAACTGCAATTTATCATCTAAAACCTGAGCTACGTCATCATTGTACAAACCACCGGGTAAAAAGTTAGGTGCTGATGCGCCCAGGTACCATTTGTCCTGATATAAAAATAAACCAGCACCAACCGTGGGATAAAAATTGCTCACATTGGTTCTGCCTAAAATTGGTTCTCCGGGATTCTCAAAATTTCCCTTAGAAAAATCGACATTTAAAAATGACCCGCCTACATCTATACCGAAAGATAACTTTGTGTTGGCAGAGAGCATTAGCTGGTAGGAATAGGAAATATCTACAAAAGTATTTGTAGTTGGCCCCAACTGATCACTTTGAACATTAAAACCCAGCCCCATCTTTTCATTTTCCAAAGGGTAATTAACCCCAAATCTGATGGTCCTGGGAGCACCCTCAATATCTATCCATTGTGCCCTGTATAGGCCGGTAATATCCAAATTTTCTACAGTGCCTACATAGGCAGGATTAAAACTGCCAATATTGTACATGTATTGGGTATACTGCGGTTCTTGCTGGGAATAACTCTCATTTACTATGACTAATAAAAGGCCTAGTAATAAGAAGACATTACGAGTTAAAAATCTGCTTGTTGTACAAGTCATTAATATAATCATCTTATGAGCTGAATCCAGCCTTTTCTAATTTCTGAACCATCTCCTAAGTCCAATATATAAAAATAGGTGCCTGCAGGGACCTGTTCTCCATTTCTTGTTCCATCCCAGGTATTTCCATCTGTCATACCCTGAACTTCAAATATCTTATTTCCATACCTGTTAAATATCTGAAGGGAATTACCGGGATAATTCTCCAGGTTATTAATCTTGAGCAAATCATTTGTCCCATCACCATTAGGTGAAAACTGATTGAAAAGGAAGCCCGGTTCCGTATTCGTTGGTTCGTTAACATTCACCCTGGCAAATGCTTCCGGATTTGCTCCTGGCACCAATGGAGGACTAATAATAGTTGCAGTATTGCCCCAAATACCTGATATAGGCACATTTACGGTAATCCGTAGTGTTGCCTGCTGGTTTTGCGCTAAACTGGGTATTTGCCACGATCCGGTTGCTCGTTCATAAACACCCAGGTCTTGTGTATGAGACAAATAAACGAACTCACTATCAGGGCCATCCGGTATTATGTCTTCAACTACAATTTGTGATACCGTACCCTCCACTGATAGGTTGGTAACAATAATCGTAAATACAACATCTTCTCCAACTAACGGGTTTGCACTTTCTGCCGTTTTCTCGATCAGCAGGTTAGCAGCCTGAGGAGAACCAATAGTTAGTGTAACCGTATCCTCGTTATTAGTATCATTGTCATCATCCGGGAAGGAGCTCAAAAGTGTTGCAGTATTTGAATAATCCCCTTCTCCTAAAACTATGGCAGTAATATCGAGGGTTGCACTCGCCAAAGGCTGCAATTCATCAATTAACCATTCTCCGGTTGTATTGTCATATGTCCCCAGTGAAGCAGTATCAGATACATATCCAAAACCGGTTTGCAATGTATCACTTATTAGTACATTCAATACCCTGCTATCCGAGAGATTATTTACGGTAACCGTAAATACAACTTCCTGTCCAATTGCTACATTTTCAGTATTTACGCTTTTAGTTATTTCAAGATCGATAGGATCCGGGTTGCATCCCGGGGTAAGATTGGGATCACAGGCATCCAAGGGGTCAGTATTATTCGTTACCTCATCTCCATCATTAATGGTATCTCCGTCGGTATCCGGATTGTTAGGATCTGTTCCAATCGTTGCTTCTTCCCCATCTGTAAGTCCGTCATTATCTGAATCTATACGGCAATCATTTAC
>CBDUGN010000018.1:0-28745 GCA_965366915.1 uncultured Eudoraea sp.
CAGCGAGCTTTTGGTTGTCGCAGATGATTCTGCCAATGCCGGCTTCGTGGCCTCAGATCTCTTAAGTCAGGCAGAACACGGAACAGACAGCCAGGTAATACTGGTTTCAACATCTAAAAAACTAATGGAACAAGTTGAGGAAGAATTGCAAAAGCAAATTATCAATCTGCCCAGGGTTGACATTGCGAAAAAGGCAATAGAAAATAGTAAGTTGATCTTTTTAGAAAGTGATGAAATTGCCATTGACCTAATCAACGAATATGCACCGGAACACTTTATTGTCTGTTGTAAAGATGAGGAGTATTATATTAGAAACGTGGTAAATGCCGGCTCTGTTTTTCTTGGAAATTTTACTCCGGAAAGTGCTGGGGATTATGCTTCTGGAACTAATCACACCTTGCCAACAAACGGATACGCAAAACAATATAGCGGGGTAAACCTCGACAGTTTTACCAAGAGTATTACTTTTCAAAGGATTTCTGAAAAAGGTATGCGGAATATTGGAAATACAATCGAAGTAATGGCTGAGGCTGAAGGACTTCAGGCTCATAAAAATGCGGTATCACTGCGCCTTAATAGTTTAAAACAACGGATAGATTAAAGAATACGGGGGATGGAATTTGACCTTATTAGCTTAGTTAGAGAAAGTGTCAGGGAATTAAAACCTTATTCTTCCGCAAGGGATGAATATATCTCTGATGGTTCTGAAATGGTATTCATGGATGCCAATGAGAGCCCTTATTCCAATGGGATAAATCGTTATCCGGATCCGCATCAGCGACAGTTAAAAACTATTTTAGCTAAACAGTATTCTTTATCTCCGGCAAATATTTTGATCGGAAATGGAAGCGACGAGGTATTGGACCTAATTTTCCGTGCCTTTTGTGAACCACAAAAAGATAATGTTATTACAATGCCCCCTACCTATGGAATGTACAAAGTTCTGGCTGGAATTAATGCGATTGAGAATAAAGAGGTTTTGTTGACAGAAAATTTTGAGCTGAATGTGGAGAAAATTTTGGAAGCTATTAATTCAAGCACTAAGGCTATTTTTTTGTGCTCGCCTAATAACCCTACAGGAAACAGTTTTTCTAAAACACATATAGAAACTCTTTTGAATAGTTTTCACGGCTTACTGGTCGTAGACGAAGCATATATAGATTTTGCTACGCCTAGCAGTTGGCTTGACAGACTTGGTCAGTTTCCTAATCTTATAGTGACCAGGACATTTTCCAAAGCCTATGGAATGGCCGGTTTGCGCCTGGGGGTATGCTACGGGTCTGAAGAGGTAATAGCTATATTAAACCGCATAAAACCACCTTATAACGTAAATGAACTTACCCAGCAAAAGGCGTTTCAAATGATTCAGAATACAGCCTTATTAGAAAAACAGGTTACAGAAATATTGATGGAAAGGGACCGAATGGTGCAACAACTACGGAAAATCAGTTTTATAAAAGAAATTTATCCTTCAGATGCTAATTTCATATTAGTAAAGGTAGATGATGCAGATAAAAGGTACCGGGAAATACTGGAATTGGGTGTAGTTGTTCGCAACAGATCAACACAACCTCTTTGCGACAATACTTTAAGGTTTACCATAGGAACCCCGGAAGAGAATAAAAAATTGCTAAAAGTATTAAACTCCTTATGATGGAACCAAATAAGACCAAGAAGAAGGTATTATTCATTGATCGTGACGGGACACTAATTGTGGAGCCGCCAGACGAACAAACAGACAGTTTAGAAAAGATAGTGTTTTATCCCGGCGTCTTCAACTATCTAAGCAGAATAGCAAGGGAATTGGATTTTGAATTGGTCATGGTGACCAATCAGGATGGTCTTGGGACAGCGTCATTCCCAGAAAAAACATTTTGGCCTGCACATAATTTTATGCTTAAGTGTTTTGAAGGGCAGGGAATAGCATTTTCCGAAATACACATAGATCGGACTTTCCCTAATGAAAATGCTGATACCCGAAAACCCGGAACAGGACTATTAAAGAAATATTTCTCCAAAGAATATGACCTGGCAAACTCCTTTGTAATCGGTGATCGGTTAACTGATATGGAACTGGCAAAAAATTTGGGATCGAAAGGCATTTATATTAATACAAATACGTATTTGGGAACAAATGAGATTACTGTTGAAGAAAACCAATTGCAGGAAACAATTGCCATGGAAACTACAGAATGGAGTGCCATTTATGATTTCTTAAAACTTAAAGAAAGACTCGCTGAAATTACCAGGAAAACAAAAGAAACGGATATTTATATTCAATTAAATTTAGACGGAACCGGTATAAGTAATATTTCTACGGGGATTGCATTCTTTGATCATATGCTGGATCAACTTGCACGCCATGGCCAGATGAACCTCGATATAAGCGTTAAAGGCGATCTGGAAGTAGATGAACATCATACAATAGAAGATACCGCCATTGCCCTCGGTGAAGTATTTCACAAAGCTTTAGGTAATAAATTAGGAATGGAGCGATATGGCTTTAGTCTGCCAATGGACGATTGTCTTGCACAGGTAGCACTCGACTTTGGTGGGCGCGCCTGGTTAGTCTGGGAAGCCGAGTTTAAACGGGAGATGATTGGTAAAATGCCAACGGAAATGTTTTATCATTTCTTCAAGTCTTTTTCGGATGGAGCAAAAGCCAATTTGAATATCAAGGCAGAAGGAACCAATGAACATCACAAGATAGAAGCCATTTTTAAGGCCTTTGCGAAAGCAATAAAAATGGCCGTAAAGCGGGATGTAGATAAAATGTTATTGCCGACTACAAAAGGAATGCTCTAAAATTTGATCTGGAGTATTGAATTAAAGATTATCATAGTAATATAGTATATGAAATTGGTTATAGTAAATTATGGTGCAGGAAATATCCAAAGTATAAAGTTTGCTTTTAAGCGCTTAGGGTACGAGGCTGTATTGAGTGATAATGCTAAGGAGATTAGAGCCGCTGACCGGGTAATATTTCCGGGTGTTGGAGAAGCAAGTAGTGCCATGAATAAATTAAGGGCAAGTGGTTTAGACAAAGTAATCCCGGAATTAGAGCAACCTGTTTTAGGCATTTGTCTGGGGATGCAGTTAATGTGCCATAGTTCTGAAGAGGGTAAAACATTAGGTTTAGGAATTTTTGATACCCATGTAGTCAGATTTACCAATAGGGTAAAAGTTCCGCAAATTGGATGGAATCAAATAACAAACCTCAAATCTTCCTTGTTTAAGGGCGTTGCTGAAAAAGATCATATATACCTGGTGCACAGTTATTATGCCCCAATTTGTCCGGAAACTATAGCAGTTTCAGAATATGAAATAGCGTATAGCAGTGCTTTGAAGAAAGATAACTTTTATGGGGTACAATTTCATCCCGAAAAAAGCAGCAAAGTTGGAGAAAGAATTTTAAAAAACTTTCTGGAGTTATCTTAGTATTTGGTATTGGCATGGTTTATTGATGCAAAAAAAATAATTAAATGAGAGTAATCCCGGCTATAGATATTATTGGAGGCAAATGCGTAAGGCTTTCACAAGGTGATTATAATACCAAAAAAGTATATAATGAACATCCCTTGGAAGTAGCCCTCGAATTTGAAGCTCATGGAGTTCAGCACATTCATCTGGTTGATCTTGATGGTGCGAAAGCAAAACATATTGTAAATTATAAGGTGTTAGAAGCCATTGCCACTAAAACCAATTTAAAAATCGATTTTGGAGGGGGACTGAAATCCAATGAAGATTTGAAAATTGCCTTTGATTGCGGTGCCGGTCAAATAACAGGAGGCAGTATTGCCGTAAATGATCGTGATACATTTATAGAATGGATTGAAACCTATGGGGCAGAACGAATTATTCTTGGAGCAGATGTTAAAGACGAACGAATCGCAATTGCAGGGTGGCAGGAAGAATCGGATAAGAAATTAATTCCATTTGTTAAGGATTACCTTAAGAAAGGGATCCGATATATCATTTGTACAGATATTGAAAAGGATGGGATGTTGGCAGGGCCGGCAATAGAATTATACCAGCGGCTTCTTGAAGAAACCAAAGTAAATAAGACAGTGGTGAGTATGAGTGGTGTGGAAGATGTGAAAATTCCAGGCATAAATCTTATTGCAAGTGGCGGTATAGCGCATTTTGAAGATTTACCGGCATTGCAAGAAATTGGTTGCGAAGGTGCCATACTAGGCAAAGCCATTTATGAGAATAAGATTAGTTTAAAACAATTAGAACAATTTATATTATCAGTATGAATAATATAAGAGATGAATGGATGTCGGAATTTTTGGAGAATTCTGTTTACAGACTAGATGAGAGTACGCGAATGAATAAAATTAGTCTGAAGTCTATTGAAGAATCTAATATTTGGAAAAGGCCAAATGAATCTTCTAATAGTATTGGGAACCAAATAATTCATATATGTGGCAATATGACACAATATATAATTGCATCTTTAGGAGAACAAGATGATCTGAGAAATAGAGATGCAGAATTTTCAATATCTGATGGTTTTACAAGAAGTGAACTAATACAAAAACTAGAGGATACCGTTCGCAAAGCAAAGCTTATACTAAATGATTGTAGTAAAAGTCGGCTACTAAAAAAACGTGTAGTACAGGGATATGATCTCTCGGGAATTGGAATTGTTATTCACGCGGTTGAACATTATTCCTATCATACGGGCCAAATTGCATTTTGGACAAAGCAGTTGATCAATAAGGATTTAGGATTTTATGACGGGAGAGACTTGAATATTAAAAACGAAAATTAGAAAATGCTTACTAAAAGAATAATTCCTTGCCTGGATATAAAAGACGGTCGTACCGTAAAAGGAGTGAATTTTGTCGATTTGCGAGATGCCGGAGATCCGGTCGAACTTGCAAAAGTGTATGCAGATGAAGGGGCGGACGAGTTGGTATTTCTGGATATTTCCGCAACCGAGGAAAGACGAAAGACGCTTGCTGATTTGGTAAAAAGGGTAGCAGAGAAAGTTAACATCCCATTTACGGTTGGTGGAGGTATTTCTTCCGTTGAAGATGTTGATATTCTGCTTCATAATGGGGCAGATAAAGTCTCTATAAATTCTTCAGCGGTTAAAAACCCTGAATTAATTAATGAACTTGTCGCGAAATTTGGTTCTCAGTGCATAGTAGTGGCCATAGATGCAAAGCAAATAAAAGGTGAATGGAAAGTACATCTTGTAGGAGGTAAAGTACCAACTGAAATAGAGCTTTTTCAATGGGCAAAGGAAGTTGAGGAAAGAGGGGCGGGAGAAATATTGTTTACTTCGATGGACCATGATGGCACAAAAAACGGATTTGCCAATGAAACATTAGCCAGGCTATCAACAGAGCGGAACATTCCAATAATTGCATCCGGAGGGGCTGGTAACATGCAGCATTTTATTGATACTTTTAATGATGGCAAGGCCGATGCAGCATTAGCTGCTAGTGTATTTCATTTTAAGGAAATGGAGATAAAAGATCTAAAAAAGAAATTACAGGATAATGGCATTCCTGTTAGACTATAACAATATTTTATTTGGCATTAAAAGAATTATTCTATGGAAGTAGCATTTGATAAAAACAAAGATGGTCTTGTACCGGCAATAATCCAGGACCCAACTACTAAAAATGTTTTAATGCTGGGCTACATGAACGAGGAAGCCCTTAATAAAACTATGGCAACCGGAAAAGTAACCTTTTACAGCAGAAGCAAAAAACGAATATGGCAAAAAGGGGAAGAAAGTGGCAATTTTCTGAATCTGGTTAATGTTGAAATTGATTGTGACCACGATACACTCTTAATTTCTGCAAACCCGGTAGGACCTACATGTCATAAGGGAAGCGATACTTGTTGGAATAAAGATAATGTTCAGAATTTTGGTTTTCTAACCCGGCTTGAAGCCATTATTTCAGATAGAAAAGAAAATGATAGTAATGAAAAGAGTTATGTTAGTTCTTTGTTTAAAAGCGGGATAAACAAAATTGCTCAGAAAGTTGGTGAAGAAGCAGTAGAAACTATTATTGAAGCAAAGGATGACAATGAAAAGCTTTTCCTTGAAGAAAGTGCCGACTTGCTTTTTCATTACCTGATTTTGTTGCAGGCCAAAGGTCATCTTCTTAAAGATGTTGTCGACATTCTAAAAAGCAGGCATAAAATTTAAGATCCTAAACCCTTAAGTTTTCTTAAATTTAATACTGCATTTTATTAAATGTGTTATTTTTAGCTAATGGCTATGAAAACAGGAAAAGGCTTTAGATTTTTAAACTACGAAGCACCTCAGCTTACCCCTTTTGAAAAACTTTTTGAGATTTTTCAGGAACTTATTACACATACTTCAGGAGATGTGGATGAGGCCTTGGATTGGTTACGGGAATTGGATAAGGAGTATGAACTCACAGATGAGAACTATACCATTGATGATTTTATTGAGGACCTGAAGGTAAAGGGATTCTTGCGGGAAGAATTGGAAGAGGGTGGTGGAGAAGGAGATGGTGAACCAGGTGAAGCGAGTTTGTCGATCACTGCTAAAATGGAACGAATTATTCGTCAGCGTGCTTTAGATCAAATTTTTGGTAAGCTAAAGAGAAGCGGCGCAGGTAACCATAAGACCGGGAAATCAGGCCCTGGAGATGAGCATACCGGTGATTTCAGGGAGTATCGATACGGAGACTCTTTAGAGCATATTTCTATGACAGAAAGTTTGAAAAATGCCCAGATCAATCATGGGATGGATGGATTTTCTCTTACGGAGGATGATCTTGTAGTAGAAGACACACATTATAAGGCGCAAATGAGCACAGTGCTAATGATAGACATCAGCCATTCTATGATTTTATACGGAGAGGATCGTATTACACCTGCCAAAAAAGTTGCCATGGCTCTGGCCGAGCTAATTACTACAAGGTATCCCAAAGATACCCTGGACATTTTGGTTTTTGGTAATGATGCCTGGTCTATTCCCATAAAGGAGCTTCCCTACCTAAAAGTAGGACCCTATCATACTAATACCGTTGCCGGTTTACAGCTTGCTATGGATATGTTGAGGAGAAAAAGAAATACCAATAAACAAATCTTTATGATTACGGATGGCAAGCCCAGTTGTCTGAGAATGCCGGATGGTACCTACTATAAAAATAGTGTTGGTCTCGACGATTTTATTGTCGAAAAATGTTACAATACAGCAAGACAGGCAAGAAAATTACATATCCCTATTACAACTTTTATGATAGCACAGGATCCATATTTAAGGCAATTCATCAGGCATTTTACAGAAGCCAATAATGGAAAGGCTTTTTTCACCGGGCTTGAAGGTTTAGGGGAAATGATTTTCGAAGATTATGAACAGAATAGAAAAAAAAGATTAAAGTAAAACATTAGTATAATACTGTAATATATTGCTATATAGATAATTAAATGCTTATGAAAATAGATTATAAAAACATATCCACTTTAGGAGAACTCAAGAAGGCCGCTTATCAAAGTAAGAGTATAAAGGATGAATTAAGATCAAATTTACGGGATAAAATAAGCAAAGGAGAAGAGACTTTTAGTGGAATTTGGGGATATGAAGAATCGGTAATTCCTGAGTTAGAGCGTGCCATTTTATCGCGCCACAACATTAATTTGCTGGGACTAAGGGGGCAGGCTAAAACCCGTCTGGCAAGGTTGATGGTTAATCTACTCGATGAATATATACCTGTCGTGGAAGGTTCGGAGATCAATGATGATCCTCTTAAGCCCATATCTCGATTTAGCAGGGAACTTATTAAAGAGATGGGTGACAAAACCCCAATTACCTGGCTACACCGGGAAGAACGATTTTATGAAAAACTAGCTACGCCAGATGTTACCGTAGCCGACTTAATTGGCGATGTAGATCCTATTAAGGCTGCAAATATGAGACTTTCTTACGCAGATGACAGGGTTATTCATTTTGGCATGATTCCACGTTCTAACCGCTGCATTTTTGTTATTAATGAACTTCCTGATCTTCAATCGAGAATTCAGGTATCCTTATTTAATATTTTACAGGAAGGAGATATTCAGATAAGAGGCTTTAAATTGAGATTACCGCTGGATATTCAGTTTGTTTTTACAGCTAATCCCGAAGATTATACCAATAGGGGTAGTATAGTTACTCCTTTAAAAGACCGGATTGGTTCTCAAATACTTACGCATTACCCGGAAGAAATTGAAATTGCCAGAAAAATTACTGAACAAGAAGCTCAATTGGATGAGCGACAGGCAAAATCTATTTATGTACCAGACCTGGCGAAAGATTTACTTGAACAGATAAGTTTTGAAGCACGAAAAAGCGAATATGTAGACTCTAAAAGTGGTGTTAGTGCACGAACAAGTATTACTGCGTTCGAGAACCTTTTAAGCACCTCTGAGAGAAGGGCGATGATCTCAGGAGACGAAAAAACCCGGGTAAGACTTAGTGATTTTATGGGAGTCATTCCTGCGATTACAGGTAAAATAGAACTTGTATATGAAGGCGAACAGGAGGGTGGAGATAAAGTTGCACTTATACTATTCGAAGATGCCATTAAAACCCTATTCCCTAATTATTTTCCAAAGATTGAAAAATTGGAACATAAGGATACCGAAAGCCCATATGATGATCTGATCAATTGGTTCTTTGAAAGCGAGGGATTTGATTTAATGGACAATTTAACCGATGATGAATATGAAGCTATGCTCAATAGTATTCCAGAGCTAAACGCTCTTATAATAAGATATCAGTCGGATATCCCTGAAGAAGATACATTTTTTCTCAAGGAATTTCTATTGTGGGGATTAGTTGCTAATAAAAAGTTAAGTAAACGAAGATTTCAAAAGGGATATCAGTTTAAAGACCTTTATGGAAGTTTTATTAGTAAATTATAAGTACTATTTAAATAAAAAAAGCCCTTTAAATCAAGGGCTTTTTTATTCATAGCAATCCTTTTCCCATTATATATATGTCTATCAATAAATTGAGCCTTCTTCACTCAGGCGAACCTATTTCTTAATGCTGGTTTACTCCAGATCAATGATTGCATTATAGTAGCCGAAAGGATGGCCATTTCCTTACAGAAATTCAATTAAAATATCTAAATACATCGATAATAGGAATTCCTTTTTATGTTTGTTGGTTACACAATAGCTATGATAATTACTTATTGGGATTTACGGGTTTTAAATGAAAAGACCTTGAAAATTCATCCAAGGTCCTATGCATTGCCATAACATAATAGAAAATCGTTATTGCCAGGAATCAATATTTTCATTAATGCTATCAAAGTTATATGGTCCCAACATTGTCATTCTGTATTTAAACGTCAATATGGTCAGGAAAAGCAAGAAGAACTGCAATAAGAAAATTAATATGCCGACAGGTATAAATGTTTCTGGAATGATGTGATCCCGGTATTCATAATAGCTTTGTAATATATAAGCCGTATCCATTATTTTAAATATGTATATAAGAAAAATTCCATACATAGAATATTCCAGATTGCGCATTTGTGGATCGGTGTATTCCCGCTCTTTAATTTTAAACCATAGCAGATAAAGAAAAATAAAATGGACTACTGCGAACAATGGAAATATATAATTGTCAAATTTGAAAAAGTAAAACTTATTGGTGTACAATCCATAAAAATTTAATACAATAAGGATTGCTAAAACCGCAATGGATAGTATTAAACATATCCTCCAGGAGAAAAAATTTAAAATTGCCTTCATATAAGTAGGTTGCAAGGCTTTGGGGAACCTCATTGAAGTTTTTAACGCAAGCCTATATTCTTTATTTGAAATTATTCGATGAAGCGCAAACAATGTTGAGTAACCTCAAAAAGTTGTTGCGAAAATACTCCGTCACCAATTGAATAGAACTCATTTTCGAATATAATTTGTGCTAACGTCTAAGTGGATATAACTTAAAATGAGTCATACTGCGCCATAACCATTCTAATGGGCCGTAGTAAAATTTACTTAACCACCACTTACTGAATATAATTTGAATTATAATTATGATAACCGCTAACAAAAGGGCATAAATATTCCTCAATTCGCCAAGAAATTTCAAACCCCAACCAAAATAGAAAAAGGTCCCTATAATACTTTGGAAAAAATAGTTAGTTAAGGCCATTCTGCCGTAAGGGGAAAATTTTGACAGCCATTTACCCACCTTTTGTTTTTCAAATGCCATAACAAATAAGGCAAGGATAATAAATGTCATCGCAATATTATTCAGGTCAAGGGCCGTGAGTCCAAACATTGCCATCCAATTATCAAACTTTACCTCCGGACCAAGTTGAGCAAAGATTATCACTACTAATCCGATGGAAACAACAAACAAAGCCATTGATGACCATAATACATTTTTAAGCAGTTTTTTATGTGCAATTAAATTTCTGAATAACTGAAGCCGCCCTACAAGTAATCCCAATAAGAAGAAGCCAAATGTTAAATATCCTCTTGAGAAAATACCAAATTGAAAATCCATTTTCATAAGATGGCCCTCCACGGCATTTATTTCGAATACTTGTAAAAGCGTACCATTCTTAATTATATCAAAATAGGTTGCAATTGTTGGACTGCTAGGGTCTAAATTACCAGATGAAAATATATTATCCTCCCCATTTATCCAGAAGACAAGATATCTTCCTAACCCAAGAAAAAGAAGAGAACTTATACCAAGAATCCATTTGTAATTAATCTTATAAAATGGAATTAGAAAAATACCCAGCAAGGCATAAATTGTAAGAATATCGCCTCTATAGAACAAACTGTGTGTATAACCAATTCCCAATAGTAAAATTAATCGCCAAAGGAACGTGCCTGCATAATTATGTCCCTTGTATTGTGCGTTGTCCATTTGGATAAAAAAGCTAAGGCCAAACAAAAAAGAGAACAAAGCAAAAAACTTACCTCTTAGTACGAGGAAAATAAATCCGTCAACAATATAGTCTGCAACACCTAAGTGTGTTGCCTCCATAGCGCCTTCTGGAGTAGGTGCAGCCACATAGTTATCTACAACATGGACTATGACAATACCTGCAAGAGAAAAGCCTCTTAAAGCATCAACAATATCTATTCTCTTATTTTTAACAGGAGTACTCATATTGGTCTGTATACGGGATATTAAATAAGAAGGTGTACCCTTCATTTTGTTACACTTCCTTCGTAACATTTAAGGCAAATAGAATGCAAAACGGGGAACTCCCAATCTTGGGGCGCATACGAAATGAATTGAACAAAAAACGCATATTTTTATATGCGCCTTTTGTGAAATAATGTTTCTCTCTAAGTAATCCAGTTGCGTTTCTCCGCAATTCGAGCGAACTGTACCAGGGCTATTCCAATAATAATAACAATTAATGGAGTAATGACTCCCTGTACCTGGCCATAAACTTCGGCAGCATTTGTCATGAAAAATGAATGCGCCATTTGTACCAGTATCCCAATTAAGGACAGGATTAAAACAGGTTTCGCCCATTTTTTTCTAAGTAAAAGGGCTAAACATCCCAGAAGTCCACCCCATACAGCTATAGCAAATGCAGCTGTGACCCATGCCGGGGTGCTTTCCATTAATGCTAATTGTTCTGAGGTATATTCGGCCTTCATATCATCAGTCATATAGGCCTGACCGAGATATGCCATAACTCCCATAAGGTTCCACAATAGTGCAAGAATACTCACAATCCAAAACCATATCGGTGGTTTTGTGTTTGATTTTTCACTCATTTTATTTCAGTTTAGGTTGGTTTATGCTATACAAAATACAAAAAAATGTAAATTTCGTTTGAATTACTTCATTTATTTCATGCACAAGCTGATGCTTCAATACCAAAACCGAATTGCCATGGCTTCAGAGAAATAAATCCAAAGTTTTCGCAATTCTTGTCGTTATTATTTTCAATTATTTATCTTAACTATCATGAAAAGACGTTATTATTATGTAATAAGAGTTCAATTCCTGGGATTTAGATATAGCGGATGGCAAAAGCAGCCGGGGCAAAGAACTATAGAGGGAATGCTTCTAAAAACACTTAAGTACATTTTACCTCAGCAGAAATTTAAAATCTTAGGCGCCGGGAGAACTGATGCAAAAGTTTCTGCACTCGATGCAGCATTTGAATTAATCGTAGAAGAAATACCTATTTCGGATATATCAAATTTTATAAGAACATTTAATAATAACTTACCTGCTGATATTAAAATACTTAAAGTAGATAATATTACTAAAAACTTTAATATAATTAAAGATAGTAAATCCAAGGAATATCGTTATTTTTTTTCCTTTGGAGACAAGAACCATCCTTATTGTGCGCCTTTTATGGCAAATATTTTAGAGGATCTTGATATTAATATTATGACTAAGGCCGCAGCGCTTTTTATTGGCAAGCACAATTTTAAAGCATATACGGCTAAACACGGCGAGAATAAAAAAGTAATTAGAACAATTACTTCTTGTACAATTAAAGAGAATAAGGAGATAAAAGCAAATTTTTTACCAAAGCACAGTTACGTACTAACAATTTGCGGGCAAGGTTTTATGCGCTACCAGGTTCGAATGATCATGGGTGCCCTAATCCTGCTGGGACGAGGGTTGCTTAGCCTTGAGGAGATTCAATTATCTTTAACACAAGATACTGATATTAAAATTCCTTATATAGCACCTGGTTCGGGACTGGTTTTAAATAAGCTCGAATTCGAATAAATCCTTTATCTGGAAAATTTTGTACATTGAAAAAAATGTTCTTCGATGCCAAATTGGGTATATATCGTTTTATTAATAGTTCTGGTTTATATAATAATCAGTACACTGCTGTATTTTCTGCAGGATTACCTTATGTTCAAACCAGAAAAGCTCCCAAAGGATTTTCTTTTTCAATATGAGCACCAGGAAATAGAGGAATATAATGTTGAAACAAGGGACGGTGCAATATTAAATGGACTTAGATTTAAAGCACAGCAGCCAAAAGGTATTGTATTCTATCTAAAAGGAAATTCCAAAAGTATAAAAGGCTGGGGGAAGTTTGCTGTTGATTTTACAAGGCATGGCTACGATGTTTTAATGGTAGATTACAGGGGTTTTGGGAAAAGTACTGGCAGACGCACACAGAAAGCGATTAAGCGCGATATGCAGGTAATCTACAATAAAATAAAGGAAAATGTAGATGAAAAATATATCATTCTTTATGGCCGCTCATTGGGATCAGGTTTTGCAGCCAAACTGGCTTCTATGAACAATCCTAGAATGCTGATACTGGATGCTCCTTACTATAGTTTAAGGAAGGTGGCTAAAAAATATATCCCTTTCATGCCACTTTCATTATTACTTAAATTTCCCATGCCTACCTATAAATGGTTACAATATGTAAATTGTCCTATCCATATTATCCATGGTACAGATGACAGGCTGATTCCTTACAGTACAAGCGTTAAATTATCTAAAATAAAACCGTCTTTAACTACCTTATATACGGTACTAGGTGGAGGGCATAAGAATCTGAATACGTTCGAATCTTACCACAAAATGTTAGGTGAAATCATCACAAAGAGACCAATAAAAGTTGATCTCAAAGGTTCTAGTATTCATGTAAAACACAATGTGAAGGCTTAAATGGTTAAACTAAAAAAAGCTGTTCTATTCCTATTATCGGCTTATCTTATAATTTCTGCTATGCTCTATTTTCTTCAAGAAAAACTAATCTTTTTACCTTCAAAATTACCAGCAGATTATTCATATTCATTCACTCAGCCCTTTGAAGAAATTTTTATTACTGCTGCCGATGGTGCCGTACTAAATGGTATTCATTTTAAGCAAGAACAACCGGAAGGTGTTATTGTTTATTACCACGGGAATGCTGGTGATCTTGCCCGCTGGGGAGATATCGCACTCTTTTTTGTTGATAAAAATTTTGATGTGATCATTATGGACTACCGGACCTATGGGAAAAGCACAGGCAAGCTTAGTGAAGAAGCATTATATAGTGATGGCCAGCTATTTTATGAATACGCTTTAAAACATTATGATGAGTCTGTGATTACGCTGTACGGTCGTTCGCTGGGTACAGGGATTGCTACTTGGGTAGCATCAGAAAATAAACCATTTCGGCTAATCCTGGAAACACCTTTTTACAGTCTGTTAGATTTGGGAAAAAGTCGTTTTCCGTATTTGCCGGTTCAATGGTTTTTAAAATATCCCTTAAAAACTTATGAATACATTTCAGAGGTGAGCTGTCCTATCGCATTTTTCCATGGTACAGAAGATAGCGTAGTGCCCTATAATTCAGGGTTACGTCTCTTTAATTCCGTGGATGTCAATAAAAATTCATTCTATACTATAAAGGGTGGACAACACAATAATTTGAAGGAATTCCAGGTTTATCGTGATGGGATTCAGGAAATTTTGTCGATTGATCAGTCAAATAAATCTGAAGATAAATAGCGGTCACCGCGGTCACAAATTATAGAAACAATCAGCCCGCTTTTAAGACTGGCGGCTAGCTTTAAGGCAGCTGCGGTTGCTCCGCCACTACTCATGCCAGCAAAAATTCCTTCATCCTTAGCCAGACGTTTTGCCATAATTCTTGCTTCATCCTCGCTTACTTCCATTATGCTGTCAACTTTTAATGGGTTGAAGATCTTTGGAAGGTATTCCTCAGGCCATTTTCTTATTCCCGGAATTCTGGACTCATCCTTTGGTTGGACCCCTACAATAGATATGTTTTTGTTTTTCTCTTTTAAATAGGTTGACGTGCCCATAATAGTGCCTGTCGTTCCCATGGAAGATACAAAATGAGTGACTTTACCATCAGTATCCCTCCATATTTCCGGGCCGGTTGTCTCATAATGAGCTTTCCAGTTATCGTCGTTTGCAAATTGGTTAAGCATTTGATAACCGCTGTCTTTTACCTTTGCCTCTGCATAATCTCGTGCGCCTTCAATACCTAAGCCTGCATCGGTTAAAGTAACCTTTGCACCATATGCACGCATGGTTTGTACCCGCTCTTTTGTTGAATTTTCTGGCATTACCAACTCAATATTTAACTTATACATGCCGGCAATCATAGCAAGGGCAATACCTGTATTTCCGCTGGTCGCTTCAATTAATTTACTGCTCCTGTTAATCTCTCCACGCTCCATCCCTCTTTTGATCATGTTAAAAGCGGCCCTGTCTTTTACACTACCGCCGGGGTTATGACCTTCCATTTTGAACATAAGGGTAACATCCGGGTTAGTATTTAAAGATCTTGAAACGACAAGAGGCGTTTTTCCTATCAAATCTAAAATACTATGAGACATTGGGCATGGATTTTACTTTAATTTCAGAACTGTGAAATACTTTTGAGTTAGGGGGTACAGAAGAAGTTACCCATGCATTACCTCCAATAATTGAATTTTCACCAATAGTTGTATCTCCACCCAAAATAGTGGCATTTGCATATATAGTTACATTGTCTTCTATAGTAGGATGGCGCTTGGTTCTCTGCAAATTCTTAGCTACAAACAATGCTCCTAACGTAACTCCCTGGTAGATCTTTACATTATTCTTAATAACTGCTGTTTCTCCAATTACTACTCCTGTGGCATGATCAATAAAAAAAGATTCTCCGATATGAGCGCCCGGATTAATATCTACTCCCGTTTGTCTGTGGGCATATTCTGTCATTAATCTGGGAATCAAAGGAAATTCTTTTTTATATAATTCATGTGCCAGTCTATAGATGGCGATAGCATAAAAACCGGGATAAGCCATATAAACTTCTTCTATGGACAGGGAGGCCGGGTCGCAACTCGCAATAGCCTCAGCATCCAAATTCAGTTTTTCAAGAACCTTGGGTAGTTGTTCTAAATAATTGCTCCAAATTTTGGAACAAGGTTTTTCAATATCCCAGCAAGCAAGATTTATCAATTCATCAAATTGAACTTCTAGAGTTTCAATATTCTCCTCAACCGGTGTTTCAATGTCAAATAAAGTCAGAAACAGCAGGTTTGTAAAATCCTCTACATTCCGCTTTAGGCGATACCTGAGATTCGGTTGTTTCTTATTTTCGTTTATTTTTTTTATGATTATTGATTTGTCCATTCCTAAAAGTTGAGTATCAAAATTAACCAATATTTAAAAAGCATCTAGCTCTAATTGGTTAACTTTAGCATAAAATTTATACCGCTTAGTCGAATGGAAAATACAGTCATTACTAAAGAAACACTACGTTTTTTAAGTGAATTGAAAAATAATAATAATCGGGAATGGTTTGAAGAACATAAACCTGAATTCAAATCTTTGGAAACTGGGGTAAAAGAATTTTATAACAGTCTCATGGATAAAATGAAAGAACATGACGAAATTGAAAAACTAAAAGTGTTTCGAATATACAGGGATGTAAGATTTTCCAAAGATAAAACTCCATATAAACCTCATTTTGCTGGTTCGTTTACGAGGGCTGGGGCACAACTCAGGGGCGGTTATTATTTGCAGATTCGGCCCGGAGAATCATTTATAGCGGCGGGTTTTTGGGAACCCAACTCACAAGATCTTTTACGAATCCGCAAGGAGTTAGAACACGATGCAACAGCTTTTCGAGAATTAATCAATAAGCCATCCTTCAAGAAAACCTGGGGAGAACTGGTAGGCGACGAAGTAAAAACTGCACCGAAGGGATTTAATAAAGAAGATCCTAATATTGATTTGATAAGGAAGAAAGCTTTTATTTTTGTCCGAAAATTTACGGATAAAGAAGTATTGAGAAAGGATTTTATAGATGAAGTAAATAATTCCTTTAAGAAAATAAGACCCTATTTTAACCTAATGAGCGAAATTCTAACAACCAATCTTAATGGGGAATCCCTTCTAAACTAGGACAGAGGCTTCGAACGCCTGCACCTGGTCTTTTAATCGCTCAACAACCATGCTCATCATCCGTTTATTGAGCGCCGATGAGTTTTCAATATAAGTCATATATTCCTCAACCGTGAACTGTCCAATAACCATTCCCTTCAGGGCATTTCTGAATTTTATGTCTTTTTGGATAGCATTTTCTATATAATCCAAACGCTTTTGAATACTCAGTTCATAAAAGGCATTCTTGTGTTTGACGATATAATTTTTAAATGCTTCGATCAATAAAGGGTTTTGAAATTTGATAATAGGCCGCAAAGTTCCATTCTGGAACTGTTCGTCTTTACTCATGTCAGGGGTAATTTTGGCATTTGGAATCTCCGGCCTAAAGCTCAGGAGGTCAGCAGATCTTTGGTTCATCTGAAGAAGTTTCTATAAAATTAGATAATACGCGTACTATGCAAGACCTGGTGAACAATTAGTTGTTAACTGCTTTATGAACAAATAAAAATTTAATTAATACATAGCATCGACTTATTTGTATAAGATCTACTTCTAAATTAAATTGAAATATATGTAATTTCGTCACCATTTAAAATTAATAACAATCACTATGAAATTTGGTAAGGTAGACCACCCTGAACTTATTGATTTTACTCTTCCCCAAGACCATCCTGACTTGGCAGATATATTAATTACTGGCGCTAACAAAAATCCGCTAAAAATATTTGTTGGTTGTGCAAAGTGGAACAAACAAGAGTTAAAAAATTTTTATCCCCGGGGAACAAAGGAAGAATTACCATATTATAGCAGTCAGTTTAATAGCATAGAGCTCAATGCTACATTTTACCGCATATTTCCTGTTGAGCAATATGCTGCCTGGTATGATGTTGTACCGGATAAATTCAAGTTTTTCCCAAAGGTTGTTCAAAATGTAAGTCACTTGAGGCGCTTAAACGAAATGGCATACCCTGCACTCGACAACTTTCTGATGGCAACGGCAGGTTTCAATGATAAACTGGGAACAATATTCTTGCAAATGCATCCCAATTTCGGTCCAAAAAACTGGGATAGGGTAGTGCGATTGGTGGATTACTGGCCTCAAGAATTTCCTCTTGCCCTGGAATTCAGGCATACAGATTGGTTTAATGATATACATGTGGCCAATGAACTGTATAATTTACTGGAAGAAAAGAATATTGCAAATGTTCTGGTAGACACGGCCGGAAGAAGAGATATTATGCATATGCGGCTCACTAACAATGAGGCTTTTGTTCGTTTTGTGGGTGCTAATCACAAAAGCGATTATCATCGTCTGGAAGAATGGGTAGAGCGGCTTTGGCAATGGCATAGTCTGGGCCTAAATAATATTCATTTTTTTATACATCAGAATATGGAACAGGAATCACCTTTATTAGCCGCTTTTTTTATCAAGAGGATAAATGAAAAGTTCAAAATTAACTTAAAAGTACCCAAAACTTTATTTTCCTAAGTAAACTGATCAATAGGTTGTCCCTACTTCCACAAACGTATTTTTACTGTGATACCTTGGAGTTTCGGGCGCTGCCATACAGCAGGTAGAACCGAGATAGAACAGGGCTAGTTCATCAAGTTTTTCAACACTCTTGCCAACAGTTATTGAATTTGAAAGTTTTATAGTTCCTACCGCAGGGCCACCCACAACAGACATATACCAAATTCGTCCTTTATCATCTGTAACATCTATATTGTAACGTTCATTTCTAAGCGCGGGTAAAGAGGGATTATGTTTATATATCCACGGGCGTAAAATTATAAGATCCCCGGGGATATGTTGAATTCTGGTAATTGTTCCATTTATGGGAGCATGAATTCTGTGGTAATTTTTATTGTGCAAAAAAACGTTTGTAAAACTATAAGTTTCCGGGATACTTCCTTTTGCTACTCCAAAAATTGTTTCTACTGTACGTAAATCACTTTTAACTCTTGTTGTTGCTAAGTCGTAAACATTTCCCATATCACACAATAATCCCTCACAGGGCCATACCCAGGGACTATTATTCTTGGGAAGCTTCTTAAAACGGCGAATAAAAAAATCCTGAAAACTACCAAAATCGCTCTTCCCTTCCGGAGGATAGAACTTATCTAGGTAATTGGGGTCGCTATAATAATATCTTATATATGGAGCAATGATATACTTCGTTATGGGTTTATCATAAACCCCGGCATATAAGGAAGAAACACTTCTTTGAATTGCGCTTGGAAAACTACCCCATAAGGTTACCGAGAGGAACTTGTATAAATCAGCTCGCCACTGCGGTATCTTAAAGACAGTGAAATACGGATCGGAATTATGATACGCTATTCCTGTAGAATCCATAATTTCCTAGCTATAATTTTTCAATTCAGGAACATATGTTTTTAACGAATTGCAGTTATACTGCTTTTTAGGTTGAATATGGATTTCATGAATTCCGGCCTGTTTGGCAGTCTCAGAGGGTGGGTTATCCACATAATTGGAGAATAAAGAAAGAAGAAGGACAACGAAGTATTTGCTGATGGTTTGCATGATGAAAATTGTTTAGGTTACCTAAAGTTATTTACTTTCGTCCAGCTCAGAAAAGTAATTAAGAAAAGTTTATTGTTAGCTTAACATAATTTACAATTCCTCCATAAATATTTGTTAATACTTTGGCTTAAATCAGCCATTAACCAGAAGTCCAATGCCTTTAAAGAGTTCCATAAAGCATTATATTCACATTTAAGATAATCACAATTGATATATATTGGATCTATTTTTTCATAGAGCCGGCATATCCCTGAACCTCATCCAGGACCCTGAGCAAATTTCCTCCCCATAATTTTTCAATTTCGGATTCAGTATATCCCCTTTTTACTAGTTCCAAAGTTACATTGAAGGTTTCAGAGGCATCTGACCATCCTTTTATGCCACCGCCTCCATCGAAGTCAGAGCTTATACCTACGTGGTTTATACCTATCAGATTAACCATATAGTCTATATGATCAACAAAATCGGCTACATCAACCTCAGGTGGAGCATCACTTCTATTGGAAACCAAAGTGTTTGCTAGGTTTTTAACTTTGGGATAGTTTTCTAAATAATCATCCAGCTGTTTTTCTGTAATGGAATCTAATTCAGATAACGTATACCACTTTATTCCCAAAGAATCAGCCACTTGCTTATGTATTTTCTTCATGTATTCCTCTCTGGTCCTTGATTTTGCCTCATTTAAATAGGAATTGAGGGCTACCGTTTGTACTACTCCGCCATTTTCTTTTAGCATTTTCAGCTGTTCATCATCTAAATTTCTACTGTGATTACAGAGCGCGCGTGCGGACGAATGAGAGGCAATTACCGGCACTTTAGACAAGGATAAAATTTGAATCATAGATTCCTTGGATATATGTGAAATATCAATCATTATACCTAGCCTATTCATCTCATATACAGCTTTTTTACCTAGTTCACTTAAACCATTATGTAACCAAATATTGTCCTTTTCTCCTGTATGTGAATCGCAAAACTGACTGTGACCATTATGGGCGAGGGAGATATATCTAGCGCCTAATTTCTGATAGGTCTCAAATTTTGAAAGATCCTCTCCAATTGGATAAGCGTTTTCTACCCCAATCATAGCAATTCGCTTACCGGTTTTAAATATAGTCCTAACTTCTTCTGAAGTTCTGGTAAGTCCTATTTCATCGGGGGCGAGCGTATCACATAAGTGGTGAATTGCTTTAAACTTTGCAAGAGCATTTTTTTCAGCTTTAGCATAACCTTCAGAGTTTAAAGAATCCTGACCAGTAAAAACAATAAACCATGCCACGTTTAAACCTCCACGCTTCATTTTCGGCAAATCAACCTGTGTATCCAGTTCCTGTGTGTAATTAATGCTATCTGTAAAATTTTTCACATTGATATCAACATGTGTGTCAATTGTGATTACTTTTTCATGGATTTGTCTTGCCATTGTTTCAATGTTTGGATTCGTTGATACTATAGATTCTTGACAGCCAATCATCGATAAAAAACAAATAAAGCCGATAATATGTCGCATATACGGGATTTTATACCTACAAATAAAGCATTTTGACAACATAAAACGAACCATAGGTAACATTTAATTGCACATGCCCGAAGGAAAGGGGATTTTTAGACATGTTTAAGCCCTTAAAATTGGAATTTCAAAATCTGTTGGGTTGCCCCATATTATTGAATTTCCAATTAATTAATTAATTAACCAAAAAGTACCCCTTGAAACCAAAAAACCTACTTTCCCAGTTGTCGGAATTGGAAACGACGCTAGATAATTTTTCATTCGAAGAATTATCCGCAGAAGAAGCCACCCGTCTTAAAAAGTCTTTTGAGGCATTTAAAACCCATTTAGAAAAAAGGATTTGGGGAGAAGATATGCCATTAAATCAGGACACCATATCTGATTCGACTAAAGAAAAAGAGCGCCTGCAAAATGCACAGGAAATGCTTATTGCAACAGTCAGTCATGAGATACGAACTCCGCTTAGCGGTATTATTGGCTTTGCAGATCTTTTGAAAGAAGGAGAACTTACCGAAGACCAGAAGTATCAGGTAAACGCTATTCAATCGGCCTCCAGTTCTCTCATGGATATTATCAACGAACTTTTAGAATACTCAAAACTTTCAGCAGGTCTTGAAAATTTTGAGATGTTGGATTTTAATTTTTTCAGCATTATACAGGATGTGGTTTATCTCTGCAATACGCTTATGCTTGGTAAAGATGTAAAACTCGAGGTTGACGTTGACAAGAGCATTCCCAAGAGTCTCGTTGGTGACCCTTCAAAGCTATCACAGATTTTATTGAACCTTTTGGGTAATTCTATAAAGTTTGTAGAAGCGGGAGAGATAATGCTAAAAATTAAACTACTCAGAGAAGCTGAAGAAAAAGTTGTATTAGAATTCGTTGTAACTGATACCGGGATAGGGATCTCAAAAGAAGATTTAGAACATATTTTCGGATCGTTTAAACAAGCTAATCAAGAAACTTTTACCAAATATGGCGGTACAGGTCTTGGCTTGAACATTGTGAAGCAGATAGTTGAAAAACTCGAAGGGAATATAAAAGTGGAAAGTACGGTCGGCATTGGTACTACATTTAAATTCAATCTCCCATACGCCAAAGGATCATCATCTACCACAAATAAAACTCATTCAAGTAAAATTTCTTCGGAACAAGTAAAAGGGATGAGGATACTTGTATTTGAAGATAATCCTTTAAATCAGCGACTTATTGAGCGTCGGCTAAATTCATGGGGTTGTAAAACGTATATCGCGGAAAATCCCATATATGGTCTGAATCTCCTTGAAACCACGGCAATTGATATTGTTCTTATGGATCTAAGAATGCCCATAATGAGCGGGTTTGAAGTAACAGAGAAAATACGGGAAAGCTCAAAAAAAGAAGTGGCAGAGATTCCGATAATAGCCCTCACAGCGGACTTCACGATTAATGATAAGGATGAATGTGAAAATAAGGGAATCAATGATTTTATTCTTAAACCGTTTAGCCCTGAAGAACTGATGTCAAAATTAATCAGGAACAGGAATGACCTTCAAACAAATTTTAAAATAAATGAGACAGCAGATGATAAAATAGCGGATAAATCCAAAACTGCTTCAAGATTTGACCTCGTTGATGTTTTAGAGGACTGTATGGGTGAATTGGAGATGTTGGAGGAACTGATTGGACTCTACAAAAGGAACGCCCTGGAGTTTATTGGCAATGTTAAAATGAAATTGCAGGAAGAAGATGCAGAAGGGGTTGCATTTGCAGCACACAAGATAAAATGCGGTTTAAAAATGATGAAGACAATGGAACTTTTTTCTATCGTGGAGGAACTAGATACGACTGCAAAGACTACGAAAGATACAAATCATATGCAATTTCTGTTTGACAGATTTGTAAAGGAATACCCGAATACAGAAAAGATGATTGATGCAGAATTAGCACAAATGAAGAAAAACAGAAAACAATAGTATGGTGAAGAAGAATCTACTTTTAGCGGAGGACGATGAATTGTTAGCATCTTTATTGGATTATAGACTTCAAAAAGGGGGCTATAATGTCCATTTGGCCCATGATGGCAGAGATGTTAAAGAATATCTAAAGGGGGCCACTCCCGATCTTATTGTCAGCGATATAATGATGCCTTATTTCTCCGGAATCGAACTTATAGATTATGTCAGAAATGAATTGAATTCGAAGATACCTATAATCATAATTTCTTCGGCTGGTAATGAAGAAAATGTTCTTAGTGCTTTTGAATTGGGGGCAAATGATTTTATATCCAAACCGGTGAGTCCCTCAGAACTTTTGGTTAGGGTAGGAAGGGAGCTAAACAAACAATAATATTTGAAATTAATCTCGCAGACATATCAAAGCATTACGCTGATTAGTGTACCAAAGATCCCAACGGATCTTTTGTGGGATTTAACAATAGTGTTTTCCGGACTAGGCGTCTTCTTTCTATTTGGTGTTTTTATATTCAGAAACCGTCTTTCTAATAAAGCTTCAAAAGTAGCCAGTCAAAAAAAGATTCTGGCACCGATCATCAGCAATTTCCTTTTTTATGAGACCGATGCTACCAAGGAAGAAAACTATGAATACATCAATTTAAAAATTGAAATTCGTGAATTACTCAAATCAACCTTTAACAGATTAGTTCTCACAGAGATTCTATTAGATCTTGAAAAAGACCTCTCGGGAGATTCCCGTGATAGGATATTTAATTTGTACCAGGACCTTGGACTGCATCTAGAGGCTTTTAAAAAATTAAGGAGTTGGCGCTGGGAGCTGGTTTCCAAGGGAATACTTGAATTAACCCAAATGAGAGTGCTAGCTGCCTATGGTTTCATAAAGAAGTTCATCAATGACAAAAGGGGAGTAGTGCGCAAACAAGCACAAATAGCCACGGTAACATTAAAACATGAAGGCATTTCATATTTTTTGGACACAACCAGATACGGCATATCAGAATGGCAGCAATTAAAACTGCTCGATGTCCTAAGGAATTTTGATGACTTCTCACCTCCACGATTCAAAGCATGGCTCACTTCCGCAAATAGGGACGTAGTACTATTTTCACTTCGGCTTATAAAACATTATAACCAAAATGATGCAAGCAAGGCACTCATAGAATTGCTAAAGCATAAAAATGATCAGATTAAATCGGAAGCCATTCAGTGCATTAAGGATTTTGGGATTTTCGAGGCATTAAATATGCTAAAAACTGTTTTTAGAAAATGTAGCGTGGAGATTAAACTACAGATACTAGATACTATTTCTTCCTTGGGAAAAGTGGAGGATATAGAATTTCTTGAAACAATAGTAAAAAGAGAATCAAACTTCCTTGTAAAAAGTAAAGCTATAAGTGCAATCAATGTTATTGTACCAGATACCTATGTTCCAACAGATGGAATTGATAAAAATATTACCGTGGAAAATTTTGAAAATGATGAACAAAACAATCCTGCTCAATTATCAGAAGTCATGAAAAATAAAGAATTACAGCCAGAAGATAGCTTGCCAGCTTCGGAACATAAAGAGGATTCTTTGAACAATCAGGATCATTTAGATCCGGAATTTGAGGATGAAATAATTTTTGATCTCTGCTTTATGGAAGAGCTGGAAGACATTTTGTCAGAACATAATGAAGTGGAAGAGGAAGTGAGTTATTTACCCTTGGACTTCCTACCTGTTGTATCGGGGGAAGATGAATTAAAGTCAACTTCAGATGCTAGAAATACTGAGAATCGCAATGTTGAAACGAAAGGAATTCTGGAAGAAGAAAGCTTTAGGGAGGAATTAGAAGCAATTCTTAATAAAATTAAGTTAGATGAAGAAGATAATATCAATAATGATGAAGAAGCTCCGGAACTGGAATTTTTGCCATTAGTGGTTGAAACTGATGGGGAAAATATAGAGGACATGGATGAAATTCCAGCTGAAGAAATTCTATCCCTTGAGGTGAATGTTGAAGAAGTGGTTATGGAAAATTCTGAATCCATGGTTCAGAATTCGATAGACTGGATGACATTTTCAAAAGAATCTGAGGTCTTTGACCATAGTACATATTCCGAAAGTTTAAGTGAAACTCACCTGGATGATAGTTCTGAGTATGAATGTTTTGATAATCGAAATGCCAAGCGCATTAAGGAATTTAGTGGATTTAGCATTTTTCAAGAATTGTTTCGAACCTGTGATAATGAGTCCAAGCTTATCTTAATGGATGAAATATTGGCTGTTGGTGATGAAAAAGAAGTTTATTTTTTAAAAACACTTTTAAATGATCCTGATAAAAAGATACGGGCCAAAGCAGAAATAGTATTAAAGGAATTACAGACCCTTTTAACGCCCGATATAGATACCGGGGAGAATAAAGATCAGATACAAACGAATGAGTTGGAAGCCGAAAATCCGCCTTCAACTGAAGAAATACTTGAGGCAGTTACCCAGATAGACAAGGTGCCAATAAGTGTTCTTGATAAAGAGGAAGATAATCTGAAGTCGATGGAGTTTTCTTTTATGAGCGATTTAGCAAGTGATGCTAACCATAACCAAACTCAAATATTTCAGCTGGATTTTGAACTTGTAGAGACGCCATTCGAGGAGATTGAAGACAATTTTAAGATTAATAATGATAATGAACTAAATAAAAAGGAACAGAAGATGTTGAGCCCTTTCCTTAGAAATATCATTTCATTTTCAGAAAAATTCAAAGAGAAGTTTAATGGATAGTGGATTCCTAAACATATTCATAGCTTATTTAAACATTGTTTTTTTGGTGTTTACAGTGGTACTATTTGTCATGTTTAGTGTCATGGGGTACCTCTCTACAAAAAATTCTATTCACTACAAACGTAAAAACAGCTTCGTAGATCTTTCTAAGGTTATGGCTTCACCCCTGGCACCAAGTATTACCATTATTGCTCCGGCCTATAATGAGGGGTTGACCATCGTTGAAAATATCCGGTCTTTACTTTCCTTACAATATGTGAATTATGAAGTCATGGTAGTTAATGACGGAAGTAAGGATGACACTTTACAGCAAATGATAGATGCCTATGATCTGGAGAAAGTAGAGCGTTTAATAGATCCGGAATGGAATTCAAAACCAATACGTGGGGTCTATAAATCACGGCAGCGTTCCTTTTCAAAGCTAACGGTAATTGATAAAGAAAACGGAGGTAAATCTGATGCACTAAACACTGGGATACAACTTTCAGAAAATAAATATGTAGGTTGCATTGATGTGGATTGCCTCTTACAACCTGATGCCCTATTACATGTTGTGAAATCCTTTTATCAAAGAACGCAAAAAAGAGTAATAGCCGTTGGTGGTGTTATTCGTGTAGCTAATTCCAGTAAAATTTCCGGGGGAACACTAGAAGAAATAAGGCTTCCGAAAAATTGGCTGGCAAGATTCCAATTATTAGAATATACACGATCTTTTCTTTTAGGGAGGATGGCCTGGGGCCGCATAGATAGTCTCCTTATTATTTCAGGGGCATTCGGATTCTTCGATCGGGAAATTGCCAAGGAGGTAGGCGGATATGACACTGATACTGTAGGCGAGGATATGGAGATTGTATTTAGAATGAGACGCTATATGCATGAGCGCAATCTACCCTATACTGTGGAATATATCCCGGATCCTCTTTGCTGGACAGAGGTTCCGGAAAGCATTGCAAATCTGGTGAATCAACGAGATCGATGGGCACGCGGGAACCTGGAAACGCTTTTTACCCATAAGGATATGTTTTTTAACCCTAAGTTTGGCCGACTGGGAATGCTTAGTTATCCATATTGGTTTTTTTATGAATGGCTGGCTCCAATTCTGGAATTCATAGGATTTTTCTCAATAGTCATATTTTACTATATGGGTATTTTGAATCTTGACTTTTTTCTGGCCATAACCCTTACCGTTTATTCATTTTCCATAATGTTTTCATTCTATGCCATTCTCTGGGATGTGTATTCCTATAATCAATACACCAGAACAAAAGATATACTAATACTTATGTTTTGTGCAATAATAGAACCAGTGATATTTCATCCTATAGTGGTTTGGTCGGCTATAAGAGGAAATTATAAAAAGTTATTTAAAGTAAACGCCGGCTGGGGATCACAGGTACGGAAAGGTTTTGCTAAAACATAAATAAATGCAGCAAGTAAGTAAAACATCTGGTAATAACAGGCGAATCACCTTAAAAGACTTTATACGTCTTATTATGGCCTTTTTCCTATGTCTTGTGGTTTTGTCACTTTACCAAAATATACGCCTGTATATTGCGGGTGTTATAGATGGGATTTTTACTAAAAGTCTTTTGCTTTTAATCGTCCATCATATAGGTTTTACAGCTCTAATAGGCCTTTTTATTGCTTTTGTTTTTAATTATATAGAAGGTAAGAAAGCTGGTTTGGGATTAAAAGTTACCGCTGTACTTTTCTTTCTTATTTTGATCATTGAAGGCTTATTAATAGAATTTTACGTCAGTAACTACGAGATATTGGGTGCTGGCTTTCTTGAAGTATATAACAGTAGAACAACTGTAACCTCATTGATGTTCTCACTCTTACTTTTAATTCCTACAAAGGCAGGGTTATTTTTCTTGTTTTATAAAATTACGTCATCAATTTATGGCACAATTAGCAGGATGTATCCGTTTACAATAGTCTTATTTAGTCTATTTCTGGCAACTTTATCATCTGATAAGAGACCGGTAAACGAAAACAAGCTACAGTATTTAGTATATAGTATCGCAGATGATGTATTTGATTTCAATAAATATGAAGGAGAAGAAGAATACCCACTATTGCACAGCTATGTTTCAGATAAAAGCCTTGTACCATATTTTAATTTAACGAATGAAAAACCCAATTTGGTTTTTATTATCGTAGAAGGCCTGGGTTCGGATTTTATAGGTGACAGGTCTATATATAAGGGATTTACTCCGTTTTTAGATCACCTAAAAGAAAAATCCTTGTACTGGACTAATTATTTGAGTAATGCCGGTGAAAGCTATGCTGCACTACCATGTCTATTAGGTTCTTTACCATTTGGAGAAAATGGTTTTACCAATTCACCTGATTCTCCTGCCAGACAGACGATCTATGGAATCCTAAAAAAAAGTAACTATACGACTTCTTTTAACTACGGTGGGAACAGCGCACTAAATCAATTAGACAAATTTCTTTATGAAGAAAGAGTAGATTTTTTGTTGGACAACAAAGGGTTTGGAAGCACATATCTGAAACAAGAAGAAGATGCTGCTGGAATATCGCTTGGGTATCCAGATAAGGAGCTTTATAAAAAATGGCAAGAAGATCACTTCAGTTCCAATAGGCCAAGGTTAGATGTCTTTTTTACCTTGAGTTCTAAGAAACCATTTCTTATACCTCAAAAAGAAGCTTATTTACGCAAAGTAGATAAAATACTGGCTCAAGAAAAAATGGCGGCAAAGCCTTTAAAGTTGGTCCGGAAGAATAAAGATGTATTTGCTAGTATTTTATATGCTGATAGCGCATTAAAATCCTTTTTCTCTTCATATGCCAGAAATGCAGATTATGCTAATACTATCTTTATTATTACAGGCAGTCATAATCTTACAGATCTGCCAATGGAAGATAATTTGGGAAGATATAGGGTTCCATTGCTTATATATAGCCCATTATTAAAAAAGCCAGCTAAGATAACTTCTTTGGCTTCGCATTTAGATGTTGTGCCATCAATCCTGGGGCTATTAGAATCCCGATATGACCTTATAATTCCAAAAGAAGTGGCCTGGCTTGGCCAAGGGCTTATCCATAAAGGGGTATTTGATGGAACTAAGAAGATTCCTCTTATGAGGCATAATAGT
>CBDUGN010000019.1:0-28429 GCA_965366915.1 uncultured Eudoraea sp.
GCTGTGGTATATACATGGTTTTGTACTAATTGTTCTTGGACGTAGGTGAAGCTAAATTACAATTAGTCATTCTAAAACTACAGTTCGGCAGGTATTTTTTATTAGATCTGGCTTTTTGGAGCATTTTTGAACCATTAACTTTTAAGGCTCAATGATATGAAAAGCCCTGCCTCCGGTTCCAATTATAAGAGATTAGTTTGTTTAAGGCTGAATAGGAAATGGATTCAACGCAATACTCTGGAAGAGATACAACTCCTTATTGCAAAGACTTGTCTCGGTCATTGGAACTTTTTGCTAACTTTAAACCTGAAGGCCCGTATTATTCTAATCGGGGAAAGGAAAATGCAACTATGATTTTCATTAACAGCCAGGAAAAGAAGTTAAATAGCGAACAATAAGCTCAATAATTATGCGATATCTGTTTAAGACATTCATGGTAGGAATATTGGTAGGATTAGTCCTGTCAGTTATCTTTCTTGGTATTGAATTCTTTGCCAATGGTTCTGTTCAATTTAATAAGGAATTTTTTGTAGGTGTGGGTTACAACCTGCTTTATTCTGTAATACTCACACTTATTAACAGTTCATTTTTTGTCTATTTGAATAGGCGTGTCGTATGGAAGAAGTACAGCAAGTATAGGTTGGTTATTGGGGCTGTTGGTGGGGTTTTTTTAACTATGGCTGGTATTCTTTGGATACGAATATTGATTCGGATGGGATTTGAGGGAGCCAATTGGGAGGAGTTCCTTGCCGGTGAAAGAACCATATATTACCTGATAGCACTAATAATTACCATTGTTATTTCCATTTTTTTTCATGCACTTTACTTTTACAGGGCTTTACAGGATAAAAAAGTCAAAGAGCAAAAGATAATTGCCGGTACGGCTTCGGCTAAGTTCGATGCTTTAAAAAATCAGCTGGATCCTCATTTTTTATTTAATAGTCTTAATGTTCTAACCAGTTTAATTGAGGAGGATGCCGATCAGGCTCAAAAATTTACTACATCACTATCTAAAATATACCGCTATGTTCTGGAACAAAAAAACAAGGATCTCGTAACCGTTGATGAGGAGCTTCAGTTCGCAAAAACATATATTCGATTACTAAAAATGAGATTTGAAGACAGCATTGTCTTTGATATTCCGGAAAAGTGTAGTAACCCTGAAGCTAAGATTGTACCACTCTCCTTGCAACTTTTGCTGGAAAATGCTGTTAAACACAACATAGTTACAAGTACAAGACCTTTGCATATTAAGGTTTTCGAAGAGGGGGGATCACTTGTCATTCAGAATAATTTGCAGGAGAAACAGGTAGTCAAGAAGAGCAGTGGGGTAGGTCTCAGGAATATTCAGCAGCGGTATAGTATCCTCTCGGATAAAGAAGTCCAGATCTCAAAGACCCCTAAGAATTTTAAAATTTCATTACCTATGCTAACGAAAAGGGTTAGTATGAAAGAATCACAACAAATCTATATTGGTGACAAGAGATATCAAAAAGCTAAAGAACGAGTCAATGAAATTAAGGGCTTCTATGGAAATCTCATTGCGTATTGTATTGTAATTTCTTTTTTGACTTGGATAAATATAAAGTCAACAAGTTTTCCATGGGCTATCTTTCCGGCCATGGGATGGGGTTTTGGGCTTTTAATACATGGCATGGAGGCTTTTGGCTATAATCCTCTTTGGGGAAAGAACTGGGAAGAAAAGAAGATAAGGGAATTAATGGATAATGATAAGTTCTAGCAAGGGAATCAACCTATTTAAAGTTACAATTCATCTGTTTAATTTTACAGTTCAGGAACGTATTTTTAATGGGTTGCCTGACATTTCGGAATTTTGAATTGTAATTAATATTAGAATCAATAACGATACAAAATCATGGAATACCACAGAAGAGAAGCCAGTTATTTAAGGGCAAGCGAACAAGCAAAAGCTATTAAAGAATTTTATGTAAGTATTATTTTATACTGCATAATTATCCCAATGCTATTATGGATAAATTATCAGACCACGAGCTTCCCATGGGCTATTTTTCCTGCACTTGGCTGGGGATTTGGCCTGGTTGTAACAGGGATGGCTGCCCATGGAATTAATCCTTTGTGGGGGAAAGAATGGGAGCGAAAAAAAATACAGGAATTATTGAATAAAGAAGGTTTTTAAACTCTTCAGTAAATAGATTCCTGGAATTAATAGAAGCAGGGACATTATTAAACAACATAACCATTAACAAAAATATCATGGAAGATTTAAACAAAGAAACTAAGTACCTCAGAGCCAAAGAGCGAGTGGATAATTTAAAGAAATTCTACGGAAACTTAATGTCGTATATTATTGTAATTGCTTTTTTGGCAATCCTCAATTACTGGACGGATGAGTGGAGGTATATGTGGTTTTTATGGGTTGCATTCGGATGGGGAATTGGAATAATTTTTCATGCAATCAGAGTTTTTAATTTGAACCCTTTTTTTGGCAAGGATTGGGAAGAACGCAAGATAAAAGAAATTATGCGCGAAGATGAGCATCAAAACAGATGGGAGTAAATTTTTTATAAGCAATTACATAAAATTAGATAATATGAATATTGACAACCAGAACAAGCTTGAAAGGGTTAAGAAAAGGGTAGAAGAGATAAAAGGATTTTATATACATTTGGCTGTTTATATTGTGGTCAATGCGTTTATTCTTGTAAATATTTATATCAGGACAATGGGTGATGGGGAAAGTTTCTGGGAGTTCTCTACTTTTTTTACGGTAGTTTTCTGGGGTATTGGACTCGCCTTTCATTGGGCGCATGTGTTTAATTTTAATCCTCTGTTTGGAAAGAAATGGGAAGAACGGCAAATTCAGAAATATATTGAAAAGGACAAACGCGAAGCTGAAAAATTCAAATAGGTTCAGCAGTACTATTTATTGCTCAATAATTAGAAACTATAGGGAATTAATTAAGGTATAGGCATGAATGTATTGATTATTGAAGATGAAAAACCAGCTGCACGCCGTCTGGCCAGGTTACTTAGTGAATTTGATGTTGAAGTGTCTACCATGCTTCATTCCGTAGAAGAAGCTGTAGACTGGTTCCAGAAAAATGAGCATCCTGACCTGATCTTTCTGGATATTCAATTATCTGATGGATTATCCTTTGAAATTTTTGATCTGGTTGAAGTGAAAAGTGCCATCATTTTTACTACTGCCTATGATGAATATGCACTTCAGGCGTTTAAACTAAACAGTATAGATTATCTTCTTAAGCCAATTGACGATGAAGAGCTGGAGCGTGCTGTTAGAAAATATCAAAATCTAAAACCAGATCATAATCAAATAAGCCTTGACTTTGAGGACATTAAAAAATTCCTGGTAAACCCTCTTGAGAGAGAATACAAAAAAAGGTTTACCATTAGACTGGGACAGCATCTGAAAATTATTAATGCAGATGAAATTGAATGTTTCTATAGTGAAAACAAGGGCACCTATGCCGCAACGTCAGAAGGAAGAAACTACCTTTTGGATACTACTTTAGAAAACCTGGAAAATGAATTATCACCACAAATATTCTTCAGGGTTAGCAGAAAATACTATATCAATATAAACCACATCAAAGACATAATTTCTTATACTAATTCCAGGCTTATAATCAAATTAAATCGTTATAATGAGCAGGAAATAATCGTTAGTAGGGAAAGGGTGAAAGATTTCAAGGTATGGTTAGAATAAACCTAAGTAAACACCTGATATAGAATAATGTAAATGTCACTATAGATTTTTCTTATAGTTGTTTTTTGGGTGCTTTTTAAGACTTTTTTTTCACCCTGTTGTCATCAAAAGCGGAAGGCAGTAATTTAGGTATCAATTTAATAAAAATTGGTAATAAAACTGCTCCTCCGGGTAATAAAAAAATAGCCAGAGAAGGGATGCTTTTAAAAATGTCTATTAGCTGATTTTGAACTTTTTTCTTCTCTTCCGCACTGAGGTCTTTAACTGTAGACTTGGTAAGCAGCTGCATCAATTCTTTACTCTCAGTAAGTTCTTTCAGAAGTCTTTTACTATTTCTTAAAATTAGTTTATTAACTACTTTAGCCATGCTATCATAAAACTGAATGGCCATGTTGGGATCTTTTAGAAAAGGAATATTTGAAGAATTTTTTTCAAAGAAAGAAGTAATTTCTTCCAGTGATCGAGAAATCTCCCTTCTCTCGAAGCCAAGATCCTTACCAATACCAAAGATAAATTCAGATTCCTGATATTCGAGTGTTTTGTCCTCCCAAACAGTAAGACATGCTACATCCAGAAAATACTGATTTTCCCAGATTGCAGGGTTATTCAATATTTGATCTCTATAGGATCCATCAAATTTTTGTTTTTCACTATCAATAAATGTCATCGAAGAAGCAAAAAGCTGAGCCAAACGTTCATCAGTTTTGTTTTTTTCTTTGGAGTTTAATGCATGCGAAGTAACATTTATGGTTAAGTATTCCAAGGTTTGTGCATGTTCCCTAATGTTTTTACCTCCTTTCAAATAATATTTGAATGTAAGAACGTCAATAAATAAGAGGGAATTTGTGATTATTCTATTGAAGGTTTTACTAAATACGTTGTCGTCAATGTAAACTCTTGAGTCAATTAGTTTTTCAAGCTGATTAGAGGTTTTGCCAGATGCAAAGATTTTATTAAGAAAAGAAATATTACTAATATTTAGTTCTTTATAAAACTGAAAGATGGTTTGAAGAAAATCATCGAAATTAGCATTGCTGTTTTCTATCCTAAATGTAAAGAACAAAGCCGTAAGCAGGTTAATCTTTGCTTTTTCATCCTCGGATAAAGTGTGTTCGGGGCTTATAAAACGCGGTATCTTTATATTTAGTCCGTACACAAAACCAGATGTTTTGAGTCCCCCGTATAGATCCCTGAAATCTGTAAAAACTTCAAGATTATCTTTTACATCGTGTCCAAATTTGTCTATCCAACCGGATGCGGATGGGTTCATTGGCTTAATCTTTTAAAAAATCAAAGTAAAACAAAATATGGGACATACTCTTTATGGGCTTAATTATTACCAGGGAAAATAGTTACTTATTCATAGGAATCTACTTAAATATAATTTATCAGCAGGGTCAATTCGATTAAAAAAATTGATATCAACAGGTGATCAATTCATCTAATATTTGGTTTTTTTTAACTTTTTTGTAGGAAATTATAGATGAAATGTCTATATTTCAGGTTCAAATGCTGTCAGAGCATTTCTGCAATGCCCCAAGTATTACAGAAATCTGAATAATTTATTAGTGCGTTTTCGAGAATTTAACCCAAATCAACCTCGTTATGGAATACTATATTTTTACTGTTTGGTTTATTGTGATGTCATTTCTATTGTATAAAATATTCATGGCTCATTATTATTTGAGAAAATCCCAAAGCAGAGGATTGAATCAATAATAGGAAACATAATTAGAAAATCTTTAGGAAGAAACAATTGAACCATTAAAAAAGGCTGCTTCAGAAAGCAGCCTTTTTTATTTATATCACTTAGTTTTATTCAATTATACCGGTACAACTTACTCTTGCACCTGCGGCTCCACTGGGTTGAGATGTAAAATCATCAAAGCCCTGATGTACAATAACTGCTTTGCCCAAAATATTCTTATTTACATCATCACATCCTATGCACCATTGATCCGTACTAAATTCAACCACGGCATTACCATCGGCATCTGCAGCAAAATTACCAATATCACCTTTGTGGTATCCTTCTTCTGCGCCCCATTTTCCATGCGGTTCATGTGTAGGATTCCAATGGCCTCCGGAGGATTTACCATCATCTGAAGAACAATCTGCCTTTTCATGAATATGAATTGCGTGTTCTCCCGGGCTAAGGCCGCTTAATGTAGCTTTCATCATTACCATTCCTTTTTCCTCAGTAAAGACAACTTCGCCCTTTACATCACTACTACTTTTTGGCTCCATAGAAAATTTTATTACCTCTACATTGACTTCTTTTGCCATGCTTTCTACGGGCTCTTCAGAGGGTGCACTTCCTTCTTTTTCTGCCTTCTTCCCATCTTTGCAAGAATAGGATAAACTAATAATGAAACTTAGCGCTATGATTTGTATTTTCTTCATTTGTTTTGCGTTTTATTTTAGTTGAGGAAGTTACGGAATATTCATTGGCAAGTCAATACGCTAATTATAGTGATTTTAATAATATCCCTGGATTTCTGTTTTAAGTAAGCTTACTATACTGACAAAAGGATGCTTCTAGCTGTAGTTCAGGCTTTTTAGTTCTCCTTAGTTCGTAAGTAATCGTACTTTTTTGCTTTAGTAAGTATTTATTTTATCATTTGCCATTTTTTCAACTTATTACCCTGGTAATGACCTGTGTTTCGCTATGCAGGGTTTTGTGAACAGGACATTTATCTGCTATTTCCTGAATACGTTGAGTCTGTTTCTCATCAATACTCCCGCTTAGCTTTAGTTCCCTGTGAAATGTGTCAATTTTCGCCCTGGGAGATTCGCAATCCTGACAGTCCTCTGCATGCGATTTGCTATACGAGGTGTGGACTTCAACATTCTGCAGGTCCCAGCCTTTTCGTTTTACATACATCTGAATGGTCATGGCAGTACAAGCAGACAAGCCTGCTGAGACCAACTCATAGGGAGAAGGTCCAAAATCGTTACCACCAAATTCTTCCGGCTCATCTGCCATCATATAGTGATTTCCCACTTTCATTGAAGTCGAAAACCCGTCACTGGCATCAAGGCTGGCTACCACCTGATATTCGGAACTAATTCTTTTATCCTGGGGAATTTCAAGGTACCGTTTCGCCCAACCCGAAATTACGCTACCTGCATAGGACGAATCTTTTTTATCTGAAAGCAGGTGATCAGCCCCATCTAAAGAAATAAAGCTCTTAGGGTGATGTGCGGCGACATAAATTTCTTCTGCATTTTTAATTGCTACAATCTGATCTTGCGGAGAATGCATGATTAAAATTGGTTTGCGCAGTTCTCTAACTATTTGCGCCAGTGTCCTTGTTTCGAGATCCTCCAGAAATTGTTTTTTTATAGTAAAATCCCGACCACCTATATTAACAACTGCCTTCCCTTTTAAATTAATTTCTTCGACATTACTTCGTAATAAATTTTTCACATGAACAGGATTTGAAGGTGCTGCAATCGTAGCTATTGCCTTTATTGAAGCAATCTCTGAAGCCGCAATTATCGCCGCAGCGCCTCCAAGAGAGTGCCCTATTAAAAGGCTTGGAGCTTTATAAGTATCTTGCAGATACTCTGCTGCAGCTACTAAATCCTCAACATTTCCGGAGAAATTTGTGTCGGCAAAATCGCCCTCACTCTCCCCCAGACCAGTGAAATCAAAACGCAGAACACCAAAACCATTTGAAGAAAGCGACTTACTTATATTTTTTATGGCTAACAGGTTTTTGTTGCAAGTAAAACAGTGGGCAAATAACACAAAATTATGTGGCAGTTGATTTGCGGGTAACTCCAACCTACCTGCAAGTTGCTGACCCTCTTTATTATAAAATGTTACTTTTTGTAAGCTCATATTGCTATTTAATTAATTAATAGTCGAATGAAAGATACAATACTTTCTTACAGCTAGAAGCGGTTTAAAATTGGAGAGTGACTATGCCATTCCATCACGGGCAGGAATTGGTTATTTTACCTTACTATTTTTTCGGCGTAAATCGGGGTTGTAAAAAACAGCAAACTGAAGTCGATCGAAATTTGCAGTGTTAAAATGATTCTTCAAATACCCGAGTTGTAAACTTAAATTTTCAATGACATTGATCCCAAGGGCAGCATAAAGCCTGTTCTGACCAAAAATTTCATCCTGAAGATTTAAAAATATCTCGTCATAGAAGTTGAGGAAAAAGGTATTGGTTAGTGGAAGTGTAATCTGTAAACGATAACGTGCCCTGTTCTGAAAGTCCGTGAAGTTTTGCTGATGAAGAAAACGTTGTTCGAAGCGGAACCGATGTTCAAACAATAACTCCCAAACCATATTTTTTAGGATAAATTGCTCAAAAATCCGATTTTCAAAAAGTCGGCTTTCATTGGGATTAGATTCAAAGGTTAGATCTGTATCAATATAGCCATAACCTATAGTAGCAATGGCTTCAGCACTAATATGGTAATTCAGGCCGGTTCTTAGCAACATTTGATTAAAATTGCTTGTGGTTTCATAAAAGCGAAATTGAGCTTCAGAGTGTAAACTAAATCTTTCAGATATTTTATTGGTACCAAAGTACATATACCATGCGCCTAATTTGTTTTCCCCTGTTTCCTGCGCTTTGCTGATCGCGACAACCAAAAGGATAAGAATAACCACTAATTTTCTCATGTAGTCTTAATTTATCAAGTTCTATTCTTCTAGTGCTTTTTGATAAGAAATTAACAAGTATTGATTTTGTCTAGTTGCCTGGCAAATAAACTTCTCCATCTTTCATTACAAATTCCACAGATTTTATAGCTGATATATCCTTAGTAGGATCACCTTGAACTGCTATGATATCTGCTAAAAAGCCTTTTTTGATCTGTCCCAGGCCGTCTAGATGGAAAACCCTGGCATTTATTGAAGTTGCAGATTTTAATACAGCTAATGGGGTCATACCATATTCTACCATTAGTTCCATTTCCCTATAATTTTCTCCATGGCTAAAAACACCTACATCCCCACCAAAAAGGATCTCGACTCCTGATTGCAGCGCCTCTTTGAATGTAGCTTTTTTTTGAATAATTCTTTTGGGTACGGGCCCCTTACCTTTTATCCAGCCATTATATTGCTCAACAGCTTCTCCCGCAGCAAGTGTAGGACAAAAAGCCACATTGTTTTCTTTCATTAAATTAAATTCTTTTAAAGTTCCAGAATCTCCATGTTCTATTGTCTCTACACCTGCCAGAACAGCTCGGCGGATTCCCTCAGGGGTACTGGCATGAGCTACGACATACCTTCCAGCAGTTTCAGCCGTGGCTACCATAACCTCAAGTTCATTCTGTAAAAAAGTGGGTTGCGCCGGCTCTCCGGTTTTCCACCTGTAGTCTGCATATACTTTAATAAAGTCGGATCCGTTGCCAATCTGCCTGCGTACGGTTTTTATGGCTTCATCAATTCCGCTTACGGTTTCTGCCCCAAGAGGGACGGTCACACCTTCGTGAAATCCTTTTGGACCGTAAGCTCCGGTAGCCACTATTGCCGGGCCTGCAACCAGCAAACGGGGCCCTGGAATAATACCTTCATCAATAGTCTTTTTAAGATATACATCTGTATATCCCGCTCCCTCAGCACCCAGATCCCGCATCGTTGTAATTCCTGCCAATAGCGATCTTTTGGCATAAACAGCGCCACGGATTGCTCGTTCTGCCGAAGATTCTTTAAGAACCTGATCATTCCAGCTGGTTTCGTTATAAGGGTGAAGCAGCAGATGCGAATGCCCCTCTATTATACCCGGCAAAAGTGTCATTCCCTTAAGCAAAAAGGTATCTTTAATAGTTTTTACGGGACATTGATCAGGTGGTCCGGCATACTCAATAACATTGCCATTCACAACGACTACCCAATCGGCGAATAAAGCTTCTCCATCAAATACCTTATCAGGAATTAATAGTGACTGACTCTGCATAACGGCACTTAATAGCAAAAAAAATAGGACGAACAGTTTTTTCATTTTAATGTCTTAATTGAGATGTAGTATTAAACAATAAATATAACTATCGGTTTAGTAGCTTCCGAATTTTGATAAATAAAAAAATAAACGAGGAATAACCGATAAAAAAGGGAATGATATAGCGGTCCAGTTGAAGCATAAACATTATACCTATAAGTAAAAGCTGAAATCCAAGTCCAAAGGTAGAAACAGCCGTCATCAGCCAATTGGGAAAATTTGTGCTATCAACTGCATTTCGGTCCAATCCATAGATTATGCGGTCAAACATTCCATAGAAGATGTTGTAGAGTCTAAAAAGAAAATTTACCGTTTGTTGGTTTTCCCCTTTCATGGCTTTTGGAGGGTCATGTTCAAAAATACGGCTGGTAGTATCCCCATTGAATTTATTTCTTAGAATAACATAATAGTAGTTATAAAGAGTTCCCTGCAACTGAATGCCTATAAAAGCGAGGATAGTATACCAGATTGAACCTTCCGTAACATACCAAATGGCAACCATTATCAAAAGGTTTAGTATAATATCTGAAACAGAATCCAAATATCTGCCGGTGTATGAAGGCTGATTTTTTATCCGCGCTAATTCACCGTCTGCAGCATCCAGAATCGATTTTAATACAAGAAAGAAAGCGGCAGCCCAGTAATAGTGGTTTAGGATACATAAGATGGCGAGAAGACCGGAAATCACAAAACCTACAGTAACATGAATAGGTGTAATAGTTGTGTTTTTTAACGAATTTGCAATGATCTTGGCAATGGGTCTGCCATAATCTGAAAGGTCTATAAATTGATATTCCTTCGGTAATTTAGACATCACATTATAAACCGATACTTTAGCAGATATTAATAACGACAACACGCTGGCTTAATATGAAGTAAAGGCTTTACACAAAAGTAACATTAAATTTACAACTAGAAATCTTACACATCTGCTAAAACATGCGAATCTATTTAGCAGAGGCATTTTGGGCGATTAATCGTAGTTTTTGATCAATAGCTTCCTTACTTAGCCATACTCCCCGCACCATAACACCGGTCAAGTCTTTAAGGGCACCTATGTCTTCCACGGGATTGGAATTAACCAGTAAAATATCTGCAGCCATCCCTTCCTTTAATTGCCCGAAAACAGTTTCCATATCAAAAAAGCGAGCTGGGTTTACTGTTCCCGACTGAATTATTGCCATCGGAGATAATCCCGATGCTGACATTCCATCTATTTCATGATGGATGGAAAATCCAGGGACGTTAAATAACTGGGGAGCATCTGAACCTAAAAGCAACCCCTGACCTTTTTTGTTGATCGAATTGATAAGTTTTCTTCTTATGTCAATAAAGGTTTCCCATTGCTTTTTGTCAAAATTTGTGTCCGGACCGGTTGATGCTTCTTTACGAACTTTCCAATTCGATAAGGTTGATGCAGACATGTATTTCATTTCCGGCTGTTGAAGCAGGGTCTCTCCATCTATAGGAGCGAACCACCTTTCAAAAAGGCTTTGGGTGGGTACAATCCAGACTTTATTGCTTTTAGAAAGTGTAACAAGCTCATCAATTTTGGCTGTATCCGCCAGTTTCGTGAAATTGTAGCCAAAAAATCCATTATCATTTGGATTTACATTCGCCGAAGCAGGAACCAAACCTTCTAAAAAACCATCAACATGGTCTATTGAGGCATATTTACTCTTTAGGGCATGTTCAATACCGACATCAACAGGTACATGTCCTGAAAATGTAATCCCCACTTCATTGGCTGTTTTAACTAATACGTCAAATACATCGCGCTTAATTCCCGGGTGAATTTTTAAAAAGTCATATCCCTCATTTTTATAGGATATTACTTTGTCCCTTGCTTCTTCAGTTGTGGTAACAGAATTTCCATTTAATGAAGGGCTTGAAGTAAAAATTCTTGGGCTTAACAGTTCTCCCTGTTCTGCTGCTTTTCGAAGTTCCAGATGAGACGGATGACCTAGCATTCCTCTTATAGTCGTGATACCGTTGGATAGGTAAAGAAAAAGGGTTTCTTCTGTTTTTTCTTTAGATGTGGGCGGTGAAGGAATATGAGCATGCATTTCGGCCAGGCCGGGTAAGGCATATTTCCCCTGCCCGTCTATAATGGTTTTATAGACTTCTTTATTTTCTATATTGGCTACAATTTTCTTTATTTTCCCCGAGTCGATAACTATTTGTCTGTCAGAGATGAGTTCCCCTGTAATTACATCAATAACAGTGACATTGGAAATTAAAATTGCGGTGTCACTTATTTTATCTTGTGCCTGATTACATGAAATCAGGGATAAAATAGCACAGATAATAACTAGTCTTTTCATGGGTTGAATTTTTTTTCTATTTCAACTTCTTTCAAAAGTCTGCGCAACGCTTCGGCATTAAAAACCGCATCTCCTTTTATTACAAAATCAATCTTTTGAGTATTAGAGATATCCTCCAGTGGATTTTCAGCTAATAATACAAGGTCGGAAATTTTACCTTTAGCGATAACTCCATAGTCATTTTCTTTTTTTAAGAACTTAGATCCGTTATATGCAGAAGATTTAAGCGCCTCCAAAGGCGACATACCTACATTAACCAGGGCTTCGAGTTCTTTATGCAAAGAAATCCCCGGATAAACATAGGAATTGTATGCCCCACAGTCTGAACCTGCAAGTATGCCAACGCCTGCCTTATTTAAATTGTAGGTCAATTTACCAAAAAAATGGTCCAATTCTTTCCTTTCTCTCCTGCGTTCTGCACTGGCCATAAGTGCTCCGTTAATTCTACGTTCATAGGTTTTTATAAAGGCCTCTTGCAAATATTTTAAATAGGGATCCTCCTTGTGGTTTACGTCATCTAAATAGCTTAAAACCTTGCCAATATGAAGTGTTGGCACTACATAAACATTGTTGGTTTTTAATTGTGCAAATGCCTTTTCTGCAGTACCTTCTTCATAGCTATCAAGCAGAAGAGGCATTGCCCCCCAAAATCCTATGGATTTATCCTGAAATTGTTGTGTAATATCTTCTTCAATTGAGGAACACCCCTTCATAACGTAGTATAGGTGCTCTATTGCATCAATTCCGGCCTCAATAGTTTCATCCAAATTCACGGTGAACGGCATATGACCAGAGGTAATTAAGCCAATTTTTTCTGCCTCTTCAATGGTTTTTAAGTATAATTCACCACTAATCCTGCTATCGTATAATTTAACAAAATCAGTTTTTAAAGTCATCAGAGAATCAAGTGCTTTTTGGATATCCAATTCATTTTTCACTTCCAGCGAACCGGCCCAGGTGGCATTTGGGCCATCAATTTTAGGACCGGAAGTAAAAATATCAGGACCTAGTAAATTTCCTTCGGAGATACCCTTTTTCCATTGCAATACAGTTGGTGTGAGATCTCCACCTGCATCTCTCACTGCTGTTACTCCGTTTGCGATAAATAATTTTAAAAAATTCCTGTTGTTCGAAATAAGGTTTTTACCACCCCTGAAATGCACGTGATTGTCCCAGAACCCGGGTAGTATATACTTGCCTTTAGCATCTATAAGTATATTTCCGTTATAAAGAAGAAGGCTATCAGGATTCCCCAGATTTTTGATACGTCCGTTTGCAATATAAATATCCTTTTGCTTTATTTCACCGGTTTCCAGATCAATAACCTTTCCATTTCGAATGATAATATCAACAGTTTCCTTTGAATTTCTCAAACAACTGAACAGAATTGAAAAGGATAAAATTAAGAGTAATGATTTTTTTGGAAAACGCGACATATAAAAAGGTTCAGATTACCTACAAAGAACGCAATTTTTTAAAAATCTAATACTATTATGCCTGTTAGGGAACTTAGTATCTAAAATCATCCAGGGGAATTTAAGCCTAATTGGCGTCATCTTTTTGGAAACTAGCTGATACTATGCTTATATTTAGCACTTCTACATTTTTAATCAAATCTATTACCTAGAACTAATGAAAAATATTTTTCTTGTGGCAATGGCCTGCTGTTGTCTTTTAATTATTGGATGCGATTCCAAAAAGAGAGAGGGAAATCCAAAGGTGCTGGTATTCTCCAAGACTATGGGATTTAATCATACAGCTATCCCTGATGGTATTGCAGCAATTCAAAAACTGGGAGCCGAAAATAATTTTGAAGTCGATACAACAAAAAATGCCGCCATCTTTGAAGAGGACTCTTTACAACAATACTCGGCTATTATATTTATGAGTACTACGGGAAATATTTTGGATCATAAGCAGGAAGTCGGATTTGAACGTTATATTCAGGCAGGAGGTGGTTTTGTTGGAGTACATGCCGCTACGGATACGGAGTATGATTGGAATTGGTATGGAAAATTAGTTGGAGCCTATTTTCATAGCCACCCTTCTGGTACGCCAGAGGCGGACTTTATCATAAAGGATCGAACTTTTCCGGCTACAAGTTTCTTCACCGATACAATATGGCACAGGACGGATGAAATGTACAACTTCAAAAAAATAAATCCAGATATTAACGTACTTATAACTATTGACGAAAACACATATGATGGAGGTATTAATGGAGATAACCATCCTATGAGCTGGTATCATGACTACGATGGCGGTAGATCATTTTATACTGCGCTGGGTCATACGTCAGAAACGTATATTGAGGAAAATTTTTTGAAACATTTATTAGGAGGTATCCAATATGCCATAGGGGATAATCTAAAACTTGATTATTCAAAAGCAAGCTCACAGATACCGCCAGACATTGATAGATTTTCCAAAGTATCCCTTATTGGGGGAAGTGAATTCATGGAACCTACCGAAATGACCATTTTACCCAATAATGATGTGCTCATAGGTCAGCGAAGAGGTGAAATTATGCACTATAGTGCGGACACTAAAGAATTAAAACAAGTGGCTTTCCTTGATGTTTATCATAAATCATTAACGAACCCCGATTTAAATGCCGAAGAAGGACTTATGGGATTGCAGAAAGATCCTGATTATGCCCGGAACAATTGGATATACGTTTATTACGCTCCCACGGGTAATGAATCTGTAAACAGACTTTCAAGATTTAAGTTTAAAGACGGAGTATTTGACCTGGATTCTGAACAAAAAATTCTGGATGTTGGCAGTCAGCGTGAGATATGTTGCCATACCGGTGGATCCATCGCCTTTGGCCCCGGGGGTCTTTTATTTTTATCTACTGGTGATAATTCTACACCATTCGATGAAAAAGACGTAAAATATGTAAATAGTGGCTACGCACCCTTAAATGATATTCCGGGGAAGCAACAGTATGATGCGCGCAGATCTTCCGGCAATACCAATGATCTTAGAGGCAAAATTTTAAGGATAAAAGTAAATGAAGATGGTTCTTATGATATCCCTGAGGGTAATTTATTCCCCGTAGGAACAGACAAAACCAGACCTGAAATTTACACCATGGGTCATCGAAATCCATACAGAATCTCTGTTGATCCTAAAAATGGCTATTTATACTGGGGTGATGTAGGTCCTGATGCCAGAGAAGATAGCCTGTTAACCCGAGGTCCGAGAGGTTATGACGAAATGAATCAGGCGCAGCAAGCCGGTAATTTTGGCTGGCCACTTTTTATCGCGGATAATAAACCTTATTTCGAGTACAATTATGAAACAGGGGTTAGCGGGGAAATATTTGATCCTGAAAAACCAATTAATAATTCAAAAAATAACACTGGATTGAAAGAATTGCCAAAAGCCATGCCTGCCTATGCGTATTATCCATATGTTGAATCTTCAGATTTTCCACAGGTTGGAACTGGAGGAAGAAATGCTATGGCCGGACCTGCTTATTATTCAGATCTGTACAATGGGCCCAACACATTGCCCGAATACTATGACGGAAAAGTTATTATTTATGATTGGATGAGGGGCTGGATGAAAGCAGTAAGCTTTTTTGAGGATGGATCATTCAATAAAATGGAACCTTTTGCCTCAGATATTGAAATAAATAGTCTAATTGATATGGAAGTAGGTCCTGATGGCACGGTCTATCTTCTTGAATACGGAAGCGGGTGGTTCTCAAGAAATGATGATTCGGGTTTGAGTTATATCAAGTATAATAGCGGCAACAGACCTCCTGTAATAGACCATATGATTGTAGATAAAACTTCAGGAGTTTTACCATTAAGAATTAAAGCCCAAGTGGAAGCATTTGATAGGGAGAAAGATGAGGTGAAATACCTTTGGGATCTTGGGGATGGTACTACTATGGAAACAACAGATTCTTCTATTGAGTATACCTTTGATAAGATGGGAGAATACAAGGTTTCTGTACAGGCAATAGATAATAAAAATGCCACTGCTACCAGTGAAATGGTAACGGTGGTTGCAGGGAATTCAAGACCTGTGGTGTCAATTGATCTTAGTGGTGGAAATTCCTCATTCTTCATGCCTGGTATTCCTATTAATTATTCGGTATCCGTGGATGATCCTGATGGTAACGAAGACATTGATGAAGCTAATATTTTTGTTTCCGCTGATTATATGGAAGGCATGGATGAAGTAAACCTTTCATTGGGTCATAAGGAGGTATCTGCCGTTGTATCCGGAAAAGCCTTTACCTTATCCATGGATTGTAAAACCTGTCATAAGGTAAACGAGGCTTCAATTGGCCCATCCTATTTGCAAATTGCTGAAAAATATAAGGATGATAAGAATGCGAGGAATTATTTGCAAGGCAAAATTAAATCTGGCGGTAGTGGTGTTTGGGGCGAGGTGACTATGCCGGCGCATCCTAACATTACAAACGCTGAAGCCGGACAAATTACGAGTTATATACAATCATTAGTGGAAGAAGTTGCGACGAAAAAATCTCTTCCTGCCAAGGGCATAATCGTACCTAATCCAACACCCGGGGCTAATGTATTTGTGCTCACAGCTAGTTATACTGATGCAGGAATTGGTGAAGCCAAACCACTAACAGGCGTAGAAAAGGTCTATTTAATGGGGAGTACGGTTCCTTTTTCAGATAAAACCAAAACAGACGGATTTACACCTATATCATTTGGAGGCAGGGATTTGCTTGTGATTCCCACAAAACAAGCCTGGTTTGCACTGGAGAATATCGATTTAAAGGGGATAAAGACTGCTTATATTGCTATAGGAGGGCAAGAGCTACCGAAGTCCGGGCTCGATTTTGAAATGCGTTTAAATGCCCCGGATGGTAAATTATTAGGAAAAGGAAGTATGCCTAAGGCTACTGCAGGGCAATCCAGCGGAATGGTTTCAATACAGTTGAGTTCAGCATCTGATATTAAAGCTGAAGAGGTCTATTTTGTTTATATACCAAAAGATGAGGAAGACAAAAGATCTGGTATTGCTGTGGCTTTAAACGTTAGCTTCGCTGCCAAATAGATCTTTCTGAGAATACGAATCGGGTCGGAGTTGTATACCTTATAAAAGTATATTAACTCCGATTTTGTTTAGCAGAAGTTGCCAAAAGTCTTATTCGGATAGTTTTTTTACAAGAATATAAAAATTCTCATCTACCAGAACTTGTGTTGTGCCCTTAATATTCAGGTTTTTTGTTTGCCAGGCAGCTTTGGGAAAAAGCCACTGCTCTTGTTCATTGACTTTAATTCGGACTGGCATGTCAAAATCCTTAACAATATTGGTATATCTGTATTTAATTACGCCATCCTTAAGGGTAAATTCCAAAACCGGGATTTTAGTTGTACGCAAATATTGATTAAAAAAAGCGGATAGATCAATATTTGTTTTTTCACTTAGATAATCTTCAATTTGTTGCGTAGAGACCGTTTGATGATAAAATTCTTTGTTTAAACCACGCAGAATTTGCCGCCATTTCTCATCGTCCTCCAGTAATTGTCTAAGTGTGTGTAGCATATTCGCACCTTTGTAATACATATCCCCGGAGCCCTCATAATTAACTCCGTATACCCCAATAATAGGGCGGTCATTACGAATCCTGCTCCGGGTCCCAATTACGTAGTCTGCTGAAGCTTTGGTGCCAAAATAATAATCCAAATAGAGGTTTTCTGAGTACGCCGTAAAGCTTTCATGAATCCACATATCTGCAATATCTTTATATGTGATATTGTTTGCAAACCATTCATGTCCGGATTCGTGAATGATAATAAAATCGAATTTTAAACCCCAGCCACTCCTGGAAAGGTCATTGCCCAGATATCCATTCTGGTATTTATTTCCATAGGTAACCGAACTCTGGTGTTCCATCCCCAGATAAGGGACTTCTACCAATTTGTATCCATCTTCATAGAAAGGGTAGGGGCCAAACCAATATTCAAAGGCCTCCATCATAAGGCCAGCCTGCTTAAATTGTTTTTCGGCTAGACTTAGATTATCTCTGAGTACATAGTAATCCATGCGTAAAGGACCATTTTCTCCCTGATAAGTTTCACCGAAATAGACGTAATCGCCTATGTTGACATTTACACCGTAATTATTAATAGGATTGGCAACAAACCAATGGTATGTTTTGGAATTATGATCTTCTTCAATTTCTATTAAACGTCCATTTGAAACATTCATAAGATCTTTTGGTACGGTTACACTAATAGCCATACTGTCTACTTCATCATACATATGATCTTTATTGGGCCACCAGATGCTCGCTCCCAGGCCCTGACAAGAAGTGGCAATGAAAGGGTTGCCATTTTGATCTGTACTCCAGGTGAACCCACCATCCCACGGAGGATTTTTAGCTTCTTTGGGATATCCGGAATAGGTAACGACTAATTCATTATACTCACCTATTTTTTGTGGCTTTTGTAGAGTTACCCAGTGGGCATTACCTATAGAATTATAAATAAGATCATTGCCGTCCTGGGTTATTTTTGTTATGATTAGTGGGGATTGAAGGTCTATTTGTATAACTTGATTTTCACTCAATACCTTATACCTGATGGTATTGCTGCCGGATATATATTTCTCATAAGGATTAACCTCAATGTCTAAGTTGTAATAATTCAAATCCCACCATACCCTTTCGGCTGTAATACTTCCTCTGAGGGTGTCTTGTGCTGTAAAAAGTGGTGTCTGGCAGTAAACAGGTAATACTACAAATAGTAAGACGGCAAGAACTAAAAATCTAATCATTTAAAATATTTATTATCTCTACCTATTTTTATTAAGGTCCTTTTTAAAATCAGTTATAGAATCTACTTTTTCCTTAATGACAATTTATAGTTCACTAGTGTAAGGTAGATTGGCACATAACGGCTATTCGTTTGTAAAAAGATTAACTAATTTTTTAAAAGATAAACTAATTTATTAAAGGTCCTTCTCCAGGAGAAATGAATAATCACTGCCGCTGAGAATAGTTAAAAAATCATTTGTGTTTAAAAGTTCAAATACTGCATTTTTCTTGTCCTCAGTATTGTAGTAATATGATTTGCAAATCAAATACCCCACGGTATATCCAAGATCATGAGGCCGGTCTGTAATTGCACCTCCGTTATATAACCATTTGGAGTTGTCCTCAGAAAATAAATCGTTTTTAAGGTCATCCATTATTTTTTGTTCATTTTCCTGATCACTAAGATACAGAAGATTAGAATTCTTTAATTCTTCCCCTGAACATAATTCCACCAGAAAATCACATACACCTTCACTAATAACCTGGGCAAGTACGGTTTCATTATTTTCAGTATCCTGATAATTTTGTTGAAAATGCATCAATTCATGTAAGGTAAGTGCAGGAAGGTCTGAAACCTTCATGATGGCTTCTTTTTGCCAATTAGTTAATCCTTCAGTAGGCATTAAGTCAGACCTGCCATACATATCTCCTCCAACAAATAACCCCATTTCAGTAGCAGTCCCACCGGAGTTTAAGATACCTGGCACAATGTATACTTTCGGAAAAACAGCTTTAGGATATATTTTTTTGAATTTGCGCATCCAGCTGGTAGTTTTCGATTTGATTGCTGCTATACTATCCGGATTAAACTGATTTTTTAGGTAATGGAAGTATTCCGGAGAAGCATTAATCATTTGACCATACATTGTATTCAAATTAATGTATCGAACTACATAAAAATCGCGCAACTCTTTTGGACCTTCAAAGATGAATTCTTTAAATATATCTTTTGCACTGGAGGTGTCTTTGGCAGCTCTTTCAAAATAGTCCCAAAATTGGTTCATAGAAGCTATTTCCATACTGTAATGCGAAACGTCCCGAAGCTCTACATTTATGGAGTCCAATCTCCTTTGCAGCTTTTGCCACAATGGAGAATCCGAATAATTTGTTAAACCATGAAGTTTAGTGATAATTTTTGGATTGGCCATTCCATTGTCTATAGCTTTATGTAATAAGATAACTACAGAATCTGATTGACCTGCCTGTGCATACAAGGAGGCAGCTTCTACGAATAATTCAGAAGATTTCAAATCTCTATTTGCATTTACCAGGGTATTCGCAAAAGCATTGTACTCACCCGTGCTATCTAATTGCTCATAATCTTCATAGAGCAGATTTATATCAGGTAAATAAAGGTTGTTTATCGCTTTTTTATCATTTTCTTTTCCGGGTTTACAGGAAATCAAAAAAAATGTAAGCAAAATGATGAAGATAAAGACTTGGGGAAGGTTTCTTCTTTTCATGTTATTTTGTTATTCTCTAAAAATTTTATTTGGAAATACAATTATACTTTCATGTCCATTCGCTCCAATGGCCGCTACACCAAAAAAGAAATTATCAATAACTATTCCATCTAAAGTGTATGAGTTTATATCGCCAACAAAACGACTGTGATCCCATGTAGGTGATGTGGTATCACGCCAGTATATTTTGTAGCCCGCGGCTCCTTCAGACCTAGTCCATTTTAATTTAACCGAAGCTTCCACAATACCGCCTATTTGAACTTCTTCGGGTGCCGGCGGCGCAGATGCGATTGACGCTAAATTTATTGCGTTCACCGCTGTAAGTTTTTTTGCATACTCAAAATTAACATGTTCCAGTACGTCTCCATATGCTATTCCATTTTCCATTCTGATATCCTGATGTTGCTGGGTATAATTTTCATGCGCCTCCATTATCCGAATCCCGGCATATCCGGCATCATTAAATGGTCTGTGGTGTCCACCTCTACCAAAACGATCCAGTCTGTAAATTAGTATTGGATTCATTTCTGGCATATACATTTTTGTAGTTTTAAAAACATATCTGGCCAGTTGTCGTGAAATGCCATCGACTTCACCACCATAGAATCTTCTTGCTTTACGTTGTTGTTCTGTTTCTGTAGGGGGTACAGGTTCAGAAAAAATTCTAAAATCGCGATTGCTTACTACGCCGTCTACGCCACTGATATTGCCAATCATATCATTGTTCATTATGCCTAAAATTTCCCATCCTTTTTGTTTGGCATATGCTGCAAGGCCTTTGCCTCCAAAAAGACCTTGTTCTTCTCCCGATAGACCTACATATATAATGCTACTTTCAAAATTATACTTACTCAGAACTCTGGCAGCTTCTATGGTACCTGCCATACCACTGGCGTTGTCATTAGCTCCCGGGGAATCTGATGTAAAATTGTTGGGATCACTAACTCTGGAATCAATATCACCGCTCATAATGATAAACCTATTTGGGTACTTACTGCCACGTTGGATTGCAACAACATTTACTACCCAAACGTCCTGCACAATACGCTGATTTTCACCTTTTTTAACCAAGTCCTTTTGGTAAAACACTTCCAGGCAGTTATTACAACTATCTGAGATTTTTTCAAATTCGCTTTTTATCCAGCGTCTTGCTGCGCCTATACCTCTGGTTGTTGAGACTGTATCGCTGAGGGTATGACGTGTCCCAAAGTTTGTCAGTGTTGTAACATCATTTTTTAAACGCTCAGAAGAGACATTTTCTATGATCTCATATAAGCGGGAATCTACCTGGGAATAGGAAAAGGCTGGCAAAACTAATAAAAGGAATAAAGCAGTATAACTTCTCATGGACTATAAAATTTAAAAGAGATTATGTTCAAATTGATTCAACAAAAATACAACTAGGATCAGGAACTTTTACAAATTGGTTACTTCAAAATTTTCAAATCCAGTATTTACTCAGAAAAGATAAGATTGCTATCTGACCTACAACTGATCAAAGAAAAAGGATGAATTTAAAAACCAGATTTATTGGATTATAATTTTATTAAGAATCTACTTATATAACAGGGTATAAAATGTTAACACCAAAAAACTACAATAATTACTAAATAAATTTTTCAAGGAAACCCCGTACTCCCGAAACACTTTCAATATAAAATTTAGCCTTTGTTTTTTGCATCCCCACTTTAACAGTCACGGCCTCTTCAGGAAGCTCCTGGAACATAAACTCATCTGTCCAGTCATCCCCGATAGCAAATATAAAATCATAATCCTTTTGTGGTAGCACTCTCATTGCTGCTCTGCCTTTATTCACATTGCTACTTTTTATTTCCATTACTTTATTTCCATTTAATACACTTATATCATCATTGCCAATAAGACTGGTAAGTACAGTATTCAATTCAGCAGCTCTGTTTGCTCCAAAGTCGGGATCTGTATTTCTGTAATGCCAGGCCAGAGAATAATTTTTTTCTTCTATAAATGATCCAGGCGTCCTATCCACAAATGATTCCAATACAGGGTAAATTTTTTCCATCCAGTCCTTATTAACATTTTCCAGCATTCTGAATTCTTCGCCATTTTCAGAAATCCATACGCCGTGTTCGGCAATCATATTATACTTTTTCGGTAAAAACCAGCGACCAAACGTCTCTTTATCCCGTCCACTAATCAAATAAATATCGTTTCCTTCCTTTTCGTTCAATTGATCCAACAATTTAAATAGCGATTTATCCGGGCTTGCTTTTTGTGGATCAATTTTAAAGCCAGTTAACGTGCCATCATAATCAATAAAGAAAACTCGTTTTTTTGCCTTGTTGTAATTTTTTAGAATAGCTGTTAGGAGATTTTCAGATAGGCGTTTAGAAACATTGGTTGCATCCCGGTTTTTTTGCTCTCTTAGAGAGCCCATAAAGTCATTGGCCCATTTCTCAACATTGTAGCGCTCGAGACGTCTTTGCAGTATCGTATTTCTCCTTTGCTGTTCTAATTCAGGCATATTTATTGCCGTATATAGGGTGTCTGCAATCTGTTCAAAATTATTTGGATTAATGAGCAAAGCTTCATTCATTTCATTAGCAGAACCAGCCATTTCACTCAAAATAAGAACCCCGGTTTTATCTGTTCTTGTGGCAATGTATTCTTTCGCAACCAGGTTCATTCCGTCCCGTATGGGTGTTAACCAGGCAATATCACTGGAAGTGTATAAATCAATCAGGTTTTCAAATGGCAGGGACCTGTAAAAATACCAGATAGGGGTCCAGCTAACCGTTGCCAATTCTCCATTAATTCGCCCTACAAGTTCATCAATCTCCCTTTTTAATAGCTGATATTGAGGGACGTTAGATCTTGATGGCACTGCCAATATTATAAGTCTGATCTTTTCTTTGTATTGTGGATATTTATCCAGAAAGTATTTAAATGCATGTAAGCGTTTGGCAATACCTTTACTGTAATCCAGACGATCAATAGAAACTACTAATTTTGCATCCGGACTTGATTTTTTATGAAGATCGAGCCTGCGCTGTACATCGGATTGTTGTGCTTCACTTTGCTGATGGTGCGCTTTAGCAGCCTCACTAAATTTTTTATAGTCTATACCCATGGGAAAGGAATCGACCTTTACAATTCTATTATCAACGTAAATATCATCAAAACTAACTTCGTTTCCCAGTAACCTTCTGACTGAACTTAAAAAATGACGTTCATAATCATACGTATGAAAACCTATTAAATCTGAACCTAATAGTCCTTCAAGAATTTCTTCCCGCCAGGGTAAGGTTCGAAATATTTCATAGGAGGGAAAAGGGATATGAAGGAAGAATCCTATCGACAAATTTGGTCGTTTTTCCCTAACCATTTTTGGCACCAGCATTAATTGATAATCATGTATCCAAATGGTGTCATTTTCATTTGCCTTTTCAACAATTGCATCGGCAAACTTTTGATTTACTGACTTATAGGTCAACCAGTTATCTAATTCAAATTCAGCATACTGCAAAAAATAATGAAATAATGGCCAGATCGCACGATTGCTAAATCCAAAATAAAAACCGTTTACCTCGTCTTCACTGAGATTTACTTTGGAAGAACCATGTTTGGCGAGTGCGTTATCTATTTTTGGGATTAGTTCTTTAGGAATTTCTTCATCTGTAAGGCCGCTCCATCCAATCCAAAGACTATCTCCACCCGAATGGACAGATTTCATTCCGGTGGCCAGGCCTCCCACACTTGGTATCGCATTAATACTTCCATTGCCAATTTGCAACTGAACAGGCAGTCTATTTGAGATTATGATAGTTTTGTTCATGTATTGGATAAAATTAAGGGGGATTGATTTTTATTTTTCTAAATTTCGGCAAATTGCAGAGCAATAACAATTAAAAAGAAACTTTTAGCGAATAATTCAAATATGGACAATTTAGATTATGGTATTATCGGAAATTGCAGGAGTGCAGCATTAATTTCTAAAACCGGTTCCCTGGAATGGTGTTGCTTACCTGAATTTGATTCGTCATCAGTTTTTGCAAAGATACTGGACGAAAAAATTGGTGGCAGTTTTGAAATTCATGTTTCTGAAGAGTACGAAATAAGCCAGCGATATAAAAAAAATACAGCTATTCTGATCACAAGATATTCTGATGGCACCAATACCTTTGAACTTCATGATTTCATGCCCAGGTATTATGTGGAGAATGGCAAGTATCATGCACCTCCTGAATTAGCGCGGCATGTAAGACATATTAAAGGGAAACCAAAATTTAAAGTTCTTTATGACCCAAAACTGGAGTATGCTATAGGGGAGACCCGGTCATATGTAAAAAAGAATTTTATTGTTAGCCTTACAGACAATAAAAAGTTTGATACGGTCTTTTTATATACTTCTTTCAATAAAAATGCTGTTATGGAAGGAAGGGAGATAGAGGTTAAAAAAAACGGGTACTTTTTACTTACTTATAATGAGAAGATACTACAACCCGATTCGAGGAAGATTTATTTAGACCTGGAAAACACTAAAGTATATTGGTTGAACTGGACCAACAGAACGCCAAAATACAATCAATATAACAAGGAAATTACAAGAAGTGCCATAACACTTAAATTGCTTAGTTATGATAAATCGGGTGCTGTATTGGCTGCTGCCACCACCTCCCTTCCCGAAACTATAGGAGAGGTTAGAAATTGGGACTATCGTTTTTGTTGGATAAGGGACGCTTCAATGGTTATTAAGGTAATGGCTCATTTAGGGCATGAAAACGTTGCTAAAAGGTATTTACAGTTTGTAATTGATCTAATTCCGGATAAAGACGAGAAACTCCAAATAATGTATGGGATTAATAAAGAAAAAAATCTGACTGAAGAGACTCTGGATCACTTAAGTGGATATAAAGGTTCTAAACCGGTTCGTATTGGTAATGCTGCTTATGAACAAAAGCAAAATGATATTTACGGTATTCTGATGGATGTAATTCATGCCCAACTGGTAAGATTCAGCACCAACATAGAGAATGGGGAAGAACTATGGGGAATTACGAAAGGGATTGTCTGGATCGTACAAAGGCACTGGAAAGAGGCTGATAAGGGAATTTGGGAGTTAAGAACCGAAGAAAGGCACTTCACCTTTTCCAAAGTACTTTGTTGGGTCGCGATTGACCGTGCTATAAAGGTTGCCAGGATACTTAAAAAAACACGAAAACTTGAAAAATGGATAGAATTAGAACAGGAAATAAAGAAGGATATTTATTCGAATTCATGGAATAGTGATGTAAATGCGTTTACCCAGTCTTATGGATCGAAACATCTGGATGCCTCTGTTCTACTCATGGAGTCTTATGGATTTATTAATGCCAGGGAACCTAAATTCGTTAGTACGGTATTGGCCATTGAAAAAGAATTAAGTAATGATGGATTGATGTACAGGTATAAAAATGAGGACGATTTTGGATTACCTTCATCGTCATTTACCATCTGTACGTTCTGGTTTATCAATAGTCTATTTAAGATTGGAGAGGAAGAAAGGGCCCAAAAGCTTTTTGATAAAATATTAGGCTATAGTAATCATTTAGGGCTTTTTAGCGAAGACATTGATTTTAAAACCAAAAGATTGCTTGGCAATTTTCCACAGGCTTACTCACATTTAGCTCTAATAGAATGCGCAGTTAATTTTGCAAATAAGGCCGGTGAGGAGAAAGTTCTTGAGTCTATGCGATAGTATTTATCTTTGATATTAAGGAAAAGCTGTCATCACAGCTTAAATTCATTATTTAGTCATTTGTTTAGCCAGAACTCTAATTCTTTTTAGTAAATCTAAAAAATGTTCCTTGGTAGTAAAGGGATTCATAATTGTAGCCCTTAGGTAGACAATCTCTTTAATTTTTGTTTGAACAATATAAAACTCACCTTCTTCAAGTAGTTTTTGCCGAATCCTTGTATTGATTTTATTCAAGTTTGCCCGATCCAAGTCTTTCTCAATATATCTGAAACATAAAATATTTGACATTGGCTTCACGGCTATATCAAAGTTTGTGTCATTTTCTAAGATTTCACCAAACTTTTGGCCCAGATCATAAAGGGTTGTAACAAATTCATCAAATACATCTTTTCCATAAATTTTGAGTAAGGTATACCAATGCAGACTCATCATGTATTTTGTGCATTCAAAAGTTCGCTTTGCAAGATTATACCAATCTTCCTCTTTGGACTCCTGAAGCAAATAATCTGCTTTTTGTCTGAAGGTGTTATGTGAGTCAACCCCTTCTTTAAACAACAAAGCTGTTGTAATAGAAGGCATCATCATCATTTTATGGCCATCAATAACAATAGAATCTGCCTTCTGCATTCCTTTTAGCAATGATTTGTATTTTGATGAAAAGATAGCACCGCCACCATGTGCTGCATCAATATGGAACCAAATTCCTTTTTTCTGAGCAAAATCCCCTAGGATATCCAGATCGTCATAAATACCTGTGGCGGTTGAAGGTGCACTTCCAACAAGGGCTATAACTTCATACCCTTCGTAAATAGTTTTGTTGTAGAAATCTTCTAATAGTTCTGTATTTAGAGCAAAATTTTTGTCTACAGGTATTTTAACGATTCCATTTTTCCCAAATCCCATGATTCTGGCAGCTCTGTCTATGCAGTAATGTGCTTCCTCCGATACCATTATTGCGAACTTATCCGAATTGCCGTTTTCCCAAACATCTTTCCGCGCTATTTTCTTGCGAGCACTAAGAAGAGCTGTAAGATTTGCTAATGTTCCGCCTGAGGTTAAAAATCCATTGGCCTTTTTGCCATATCCAATTTGTTTGCATAATTGTTCAATTACAACACGCTCCATTGCAGTTGGAGCCATTCCCATTTCATAGATACCCATTCCATTGTTAAGAATGGCATTTAACATACTCGTGAGACCAGTCACAGGAGCCACCGGACTTATCTGATGACCCATATAGTGAGGGTGATGCAGGTGTATGCTCCTCTTTATGATTTCATTGTTAAGATCAGAGGGGTTTCCATTCAAAAGAAAGTTATTCCAAAATTTGTATTCTTCCGAAGGTACTTCCCAATTAATAACTTTTGATGAAGTTCCATTCATGGTTGCAGTCAGATGATCTGCCAGAATATCCACTAATTGATGAGCGTTTTCTCTAAAATCCTCCGGGGAATAGGCAGCCTTTAAAAGTTGTTTGTCCATGCTTTAAAATTAGAAAGTTAGCTTATGTTAAACAAGCTTTACTTTTTTATTGCACAAGGAAGGAAAACGGATGTAAGATATCGAAACTTGTGGTTTACAAGTATAACAATTACGTAATGTTTCGCTAAATTTGCAGGATTAAGTTTAAAGTTATAAAATCATGAAATTGAAACATGTTGTAAGTAGTTTTCTAGTAATATTAGTAATGTGGTCTTGTAAGGAAAAAGTAATGCCAGAGGAGACTGTCATTGTTACTGACAAGGGATTTGAATACGTTGTAGATCAATTTGCAGACCTCAGAGTACTCCGATATCAGGTTCCGGGTTTTGAGGAACTCGCCTTAAAAGAAAAAAAATTGGTTTATTATTTAACGCAAGCTGGTTTGGCCGGCAGGGACATTATATGGGATCAGAATTACCGTCATAATCTTGAAATCAGGAAAGCATTGGAAAACATTTATACCAAATATGCAGGTGATAAATCTACTTATGACTGGAGCTCATTTGAAGTGTATTTAAAACGCGTATGGTTCTCAAATGGCATTCATCATCATTATTCGAATGATAAAATAAAACCCGGTTTTTCTAAGGAATATTTAAATTATTTACTTGCTGAAACAAATACAGAACTTAAAGGTGAGCCTTTTGAAGTTATTTTTAATGAAGCGGATAGTAAAAAAGTGAATAAAAAGAAAGGCGTAGATAATGTGGCATTGTCAGCAGTAAATTTTTATGGTCCTAATGTCACAAATGCTGATGTTATTAATTTCTACAAGCAGAAAAAATCACCAAATCCAGATAAACCATTATCGTTTGGCTTAAACTCACAATTAGTTAAGGAAAATGGTGTTTTAAAGGAGCGCGTGTATAAATCTGGAGGATTATACGGAGCAGCTATAGATGAAATTGTAAAATGGTTAGAATTAGCAAAAGGTGTTGCCGAAAATAAAGCACAAGGA
>CBDUGN010000020.1:0-27989 GCA_965366915.1 uncultured Eudoraea sp.
ATTCTGGTAATAATTAAGATTATTCCTGGTTAACTTTCCTCCAAAGGAAAATGTATGGACCTTTACAACGCTATTGCTCTTTTGAGAAATGTAGGTATTATCTATTAAGGAAGCATTTTCCACGTCATTTTGAACTTTATAATAATCTACAATAGCGTTCTTAGCCGCAAATATTTCGGTTACCGAATTTGTCAATACCTCATTAGAAGTAAGACTCTGATGCCGCTCTATAACTTGAAGTTCAGCATTTTCTTCTGCAATAATTAAGTTGCGGGGTTGCAATAATAATGAAGCTTCATTACCTGTTGCAAAATGTAAAATTTCTATTGGCTTTTTTGGTATTTTATTTTTAGGAATGTAGATATAAGCCCCTTCTTTACTAAATGCTGTATTTAATGTGGTAATCGATTCTTCCTTGGAGGCTGCTTTATTAAAATAAACATCTATTATCTGCTTATACATGGGTTTGCTTAAAGCGGCGCTCATAAGGCATATATCTACTCCGTCATGCGTGGTTTCGGAAAGGAATGAACTGTATACTCCATCAATAAAAACAATTTTATAAGTATCTATCTCATGAAGAAAATATCGCTTAACATCCTTGTATTCCAAGGCATTAATCTTTTTTGGAAAGATGCTGAAATCTATTTTCTGTAAGCTGTTTAATGAAGTGTATTTCCAGGCTTCGTCTTTTCTGTTTGGAAAACCTTTAAGTTCGAAGTTCTTAATTGCCTCCGAGCGTATATCATGAACCGGATGATCTACATCTACATTGTTCTCAAATGCAAGGAACGAAGAAACCAGTTTTTCCTTTAAATCCATAATTGTGTTTTCTATTTATTGTCTTAATAAAAACAATGCTCATTAAATAATTCAACAGTATTTCTAGACAACCGATTCATTTTTTATCCAATCGTATCCTTTGTCCTCCAATTCAAGGGCTAATTCTTTAGTCCCCGATTTTACAATTTTACCTTCGTGCAGGACATGCACAAAATCCGGAACAATATATTCCAGCAATCGCTGGTAATGCGTAATAACCAGTATGGCGTTGTCTTTAGCCCTGAGTTTGTTAACCCCATTAGCTACAATTCGCAAGGCATCGATATCCAGGCCGGAATCTGTTTCATCCAAAATAGCTAGTTTTGGTTCTAGCATAGCCATTTGAAAAATTTCATTTCGCTTTTTTTCACCACCTGAAAATCCTTCATTTAAAGAACGAGATAAGAACTTTCTGTCTATTTCCAGCAATTCCGATTTCTCACGGATAAGTTTCAACATTTTGTTGGCCGGCATGTCTTCCAATCCACGTGCTTTCCTCGATTCATTTATTGCCGTTTTCATAAAATTGGTCACCGAAACCCCGGGTATCTCAACAGGGTATTGAAACGAAAGAAAAATTCCTTTATGTGCTCTTTCTTCAGGGGAGGTATCTTCCAGGTCTTCTCCTTCGAATTCGATACTCCCTTCTGTTATTTCAAATTCTTCCTTTCCCGCTATCACGGAGGCAAGGGTGCTCTTTCCTGAACCATTAGGGCCCATAATAGCATGCACCTCACCTGGGTTTATTTCAAGGTTTATTCCGTTTAATATCTCATTCCCTTCTACGCCTGCGTGCAGATTATTTACTTTTAACATATTCTGATTTAGTTTAAATATTGAGGTGCTTTTGGCATATTATTAAAATCGTCTTTTTGATGCTGCAAATATACTTTTGCCTTTTTTTCTTCAGCAAAAGCTTCAAATTTTTTCATACTCTCCCTGGTCTGCGCGACATCATAATTAAAAATTGGGATTCTCTTATACTCCCTGTTTTCGTAAAAATGATAAAGATCTCCAGACAAAAGCATAGGTCCGTGTTCTTTTAAATCAAGAAATAAAACCTGATGCCCGGGGGTATGGCCCGGCATATACTTTAAAATGACCGTGCCATCCTTAAATACATCAAAATCTCCTTTGATTTTTTTAATGTTTTTTAAGTCCTTAATTGCGTTATACATATCCGGATTAGTTTCTTTGATCTCTTTTCCAGTAACAAAATCATACTCCTCTTTCTGCACAAGCCATGTTGAATTCTTAAATAGATTAGCATGTCCGCTATGATCAAAATGAGTATGAGAAAGGGATATGTATGTAAAATCGTCGGGAGTCATCCCAATTTGTTCTAGTTGATTTAAAACGGAATCCTTTCGGGAAACAGTAAACGCGCCATCAGGTGAAGTATATGGTTCGGGAAGTCCAACCAGGGATTCCGGAAGTCCCGCGTCCCACATTAGATTCCCTTTTGGATGTTTTATTACATAAAATGCATCAGCAAATTCTTTACTTTGTCCTTTATAAGACTCATCCAGTGCAAACAGCCCTAATGTATTTACCACTACTGTACCGCCATCAAAAGTATAAAGTTTCACTTCAGGTTTGGAGCTAACTTCTACATTTTCAGAAACAGATACGACTTCCTTTTTCGCTTCTTTACATGCAAAGAGTGAAACAATTGCCAATAATGCTATATACTTTTTCATAGTAATTAACCTACTGATCCTTCAAGGCTGATTTCTAATAGTTTTTGCGCTTCAACAGCAAATTCCATTGGAAGCTTGTTAAGTACTTCCTTGCTGAAACCGTTTACAATCAGGGCAATAGCTTTTTCCGTTTCTATTCCCCGCTGATTACAATAAAAAATCTGATCTTCTCCAATTTTACTGGTAGTAGCTTCATGCTCAATCTGTGCCGATTTGTTCTTCACCTCTATATATGGAAAAGTATGTGCCCCACAGTCATTTCCCATCAACAAGGAATCACATTGCGAAAAATTCCTTGCATTTTTAGCCCTGCTGTTTACTTGCACTAAACCCCTATAGCTATTTTGGGACTTCCCGGCAGAAATCCCTTTTGAAATAATTGTGCTTTTTGTGTTTTTACCTAAATGGATCATTTTTGTCCCCGTATCAGCCTGCTGATAATTATTAGTTACGGCGATAGAATAAAATTCACCAATAGAATTATCCCCTTTTAAAATACAGGATGGGTACTTCCATGTAATAGCCGAACCGGTTTCTACCTGTGTCCAGGAAATCTTTGCGTTGTTTTCACATAGTCCCCTTTTGGTAACAAAATTGTAAACTCCACCTTTACCCTCTTTATCACCAGGGAACCAGTTTTGAACTGTGGAATATTTAATTTCCGCATTATCCAAAGCAATAAGTTCTACCACAGCAGCATGTAATTGGTTTTCATCTCTCGATGGTGCCGTACAGCCTTCCAGATAACTCACATAACTACCTTCATCTGCAACTACGAGTGTACGCTCAAATTGTCCGGTACCAGCTTGATTTATCCTGAAATACGTTGACAATTCCATAGGACATCGGACTCCCTTAGGGATGTAACAAAACGATCCGTCTGAGAATACAGCAGAATTTAATGCAGCGTAGAAATTATCCTTTTGCGGTACAACTGTCCCAAGATGTTTTTTAACCAGTTCCGGATGTTCCTTTATTGCTTCAGAAATAGAACAAAAAATAATCCCTTTTTCTGCCAGTGTTTTTTTAAACGTAGTGGCTACAGAAACTGAATCCATAACAATATCAACAGCTACTCCTGCAAGTTTTTTTTGTTCATCTAAAGAAATCCCCAATTTTTTAAAAGTATCCAATAACTCCGGATCCACTTCGTCTAAACTATCGTATTTAGGTTTTTTATTAGGTGCCGAATAATATGAAATATTCTGAAAATCTGGTTTCTTGTACTTTATATTAGCCCACTCAGGTTCAGCCATTTCCTTCCAGACCCGAAAAGCTTCAAGTCGCCATGAAGTCATCCATTCCGGTTCTTCCTTCTTTTTGGAAATTGCGATTACAATATCCTCATTTAAGCCTTTGGGAAATGTGTCAGACTCAATATCGGTATAGAAACCATATTCATATTCCTTGGTTTCCAGCTCTTTTTTTAATTCTTCTTCGGTATATGCCATAGGCTATTAAATCCTTATCAGGGATTCCTTTTTTTATAATGAAAAACTCTCACCACAGCCACATGTGCGCTGTGCATTAGGATTATTAAAAACGAATCCCTTACCATTGAGCCCTCCGGAATACTCCAGAGTTGTTCCAACCAGGTAGAGAAAACTCTTCTTATCTACAATAATGCGTACAGCGTTGTCTTCGAAAACCTTATCAGTTTCATCAACTTTATTGTCAAATTTTAATTCATAAGACAATCCACTGCAACCACCGCTTTTTACACCAACCCTAACAAAATCTTTTTCTGCGTCAAAACCTTCCTCATTCATAAGTAAGGTAACCCGCTGTTTTGCTGTTTCAGATACTTTGATCATTTTATATCCTTATTTGGTATTATTCTAAATAGTTTACAAATATAGGGTATAGTTAGGGTTTTACCATAATTCCTAACATTATTATAACGTATAAAACAATAGAGGATATCTATTGGGTTTTAAGAAAACTATGGAGTGGACAAATAGAATTGGATAACTTAAAAAATGGACTTTTAGGAGATTGACGTTAATTGATAACTTCTATTTGATTTTTATAATTACAACGTCTGAAAGTCCTTTATTTGTGAGATTCGGGAAATCGTTACTGGTGCTTTCACCAACCAGAAGAATACTTTTGTCTTCATTCTCAACCACATCAAAACCATAATCCAGATTTGATCCTCCATAAGAACCCTGCCAAAGCAGATTACCTTCGGAATCTGTTTTTATTAACCAAATATCATTTTCTCCTTGATTTTCTTCCGCATCTCCATCAATACTTTTTGTATTCCCGGTAATAATAAATCCGCCGTCTTTAGCAGTAGTTACCGCCTGGGCGGCATCGAACTGGGAACCTCCAAAGGTCTTCTCCCATAGCAGATTACCATTAGCATCAATTTTTATTAGCCATACATCAGATTCCCCATGATTTATTGAAATATCCTTATCTGAGCTAAAGGTGTTCCCCGTGACGACATAGGCACCATCAGTAGTTTTTGCAATATCATAGGCGATTTCAATGCCTGAACCACCAAATGAGCGTTCCCATAACAACTCCCCGGAAGCCGTTAATTTAATTACCCAAAAATCGTAGCTGCCCTTGGTATTGGAAATATCATAATCATCACTTTCAGAAAATCCTGCCATTACAAAACTTCCATCGTCTGCCTCAATAACGGCATGGGCTCTGTCGTTATTGGTCCCTCCATAGTAACTCCTCCATTCCAAATTACCATTGGCATCTATTTTAGTTCCCCAAAATTCGCCCACACCATGTCTGGTCAGAAAATTGCCCTTGTAATATGTTCCATCGTCAAGGGCTGCCGTAATATCCAAAAATCCTGCGAAGAAAAATCCCCCGTCGGCAGTTTGTAATAAATCATATGAATGATCATGGCCCGAAAAGCCAAAACTTTTTTCCCATTCAATAACCCCGGATTCATCCAGTTTTAAAATCCAGTTATCATGGAATCCTTCATTGTTGCTTCCATCCCCATCATCGCTCATAGCATATCCCGTAATTGCATAGCCACCATCTGAGGTCTGAATTATGGATTGTCCTTTGTCATCCTTACTACCTCCATAAGTCTTACTCCAAAGAAGATTTCCTTCCTCGTCTAACTTTAAAACCCAATAATCATTTACCGGAATAGATTTGTCTGTCAGATCACCATCTGTACTTTTTGAATACCCCAGAATTGCATAACCCCCATCGTCTGTGCTGATAACAGATTGTGCGGTTTCCTCGTCTGTACCACCAAAATTCTTTACCCAATCAATCTCACCCAAAAAAATTGCATTATCATAGGTATTGTCAGGAACTACCGTCTCATCATCTGAACATGAAAACAGAAACAGAGCAATAACCAATGTATAAATGCTTTTCACTGCTAACTTAATTTGACTTTTTAATTACGAATAAACCAGAATTGATATCATTCACAATGATTTTTTCACTTTCAAAATAGGGATAGACACTCCATACACCTTCAAAAGCGGCAGTATTATTTAAGGGATAGGTATCAAAAAAGCCCTCTTCAACAATAGTCTGTCCGTCAATTCCTGAAATATCAAGGATTCGAACGCCTGCAGTATAATTTGCAAGATAAAAATCATCCCCCTTAACATATCCATTGTGATCAATAGCAGCTGTCTCACCTAAATAAGAAGTGTGCAAAATTGGATTTTCAAGGTCTGCAAGATCAAAGACCAGGGTCCTAGAATCAAAACCAAAGGTCAACTCATCTGTTTCATCTCCTAAAATAAAATAGCGTTGATCTTCAGAAAACCATCCCTGATGTGTGTACCCAATATTGGCGTATTGAAAAGTACTGATCTCTATAGGGTTGTTTTTATCAGTAACGTTGACAATAGCAACCTGATTTTCATTAGCCCCTATAAAAATTTCTTGTCCTGTATAATTTGCGTCCGGACCATTATAAGTTTCGACCTGCGCATCATGAGAGTAACCGTTTGTGCCATAGCCACCTGCTGCGATTGGATTTTTAGGATCCTGAATATCAATAAAGTGTGCTCCTCCGCTAAATGTATCGGTGCCAACCGCATAAGCATATCCGCTGGTTTCATTAATAACAATATTATGTGCATTCCCAAAACCGGTATATCGGGTATCTGCCTCAAAAGTTTCAGGAGCATTCGCCACATTCCTCAGTTTGGTTAAATCAAAAACCTGCATGCCATGGCCGCCGGCTTCAGACACAATAAATGCATGGTCCTGATAGACTTTAATATCCCTCCAGGTGCTGGATGTAGTTGCTGTCGGTAATTTTCCAAGATAAATCAATTCTTCGGTATCCGTTATGTCAACAAAGGCTGTTCCATTATTCAAACCAACCAATGCATATTCCTTTCCATTTGTGCTGTCTGTCCATCCCCAGATATCATTCCCTGCTGAAGCACTAAATGAAGCCAGACTTATTTGGCCCAATAGGTCATAACCATTACAGGGATAAATCCCGGCCATACCATTATTACATGGTAAAAAACCTGTTTGGGGGTTTTCAATCATATCTTCCGGGGCATCATTAACAGGAGCGTTGTCACTACTAGAACAGCTAAAAAGAAAGAATAAGCTGGAAATTAACAGGAGTGTTTTGTTCATGGGGCAAAAAATAATAATTCTTTTTCGCTGTAAAGATAATATATTATTCTCATCCGCTTATTTTTGCACTATGTTTGAAGATAAGAATCAGGATAAAACTTCCTTAGAGCATTTGGGTGAATTTGGACTAATAGATCATCTGACACGGAACTTGAAATTGCATCATAAATCTACTATTAAGGGTATTGGAGATGATGCCGCTGTGCTTGACTTTAAAGATAAAAAGACTCTTGTCTCTACAGATTTGTTGATTGAAGGAATACATTTTGATCTTAGCTATATGCCTTTAAAGCACCTGGGTTATAAAGCTGTAATGGTTAATTTATCGGACATTTATGCAATGAATGCAACGGCTACTCAGATTACAGTGTCCGTTGCAGTCTCCAATCGTTTTCCACTGGAGGCTTTAGAAGAATTCTATAAGGGGATTGAGCTGGCCTGTGAGCTTTACAAAATAGATTTGGTTGGAGGAGATACCTCCTCTTCTACAAAAGGAATGATCATAAGTATTACAGCACTGGGGGAAGCGGCAAAAGAAGACATCGTTTACAGGAGTCAGGCAAAACCAAATGATCTCTTGGTTGTAAGCGGCGACCTGGGAGCTGCCTATATGGGGTTGCAGGTATTAAAACGAGAAAAGGAAGTATTTAAGGTAAATCCAAATAATCAGCCAGATCTATCGGCATATAGTTATATTATTGAGCGCCAATTAAAACCTGAGGCCAGAAAGGACGTTGTGGAATTATTAAAGAAGCTCGGGATTCAACCTACTTCAATGATTGATATCAGTGATGGGCTTTCTTCTGAAATTCTTCATTTGTGCAAGCAGAGCGAAGTTGGTTGTAATCTTTATGAAGATAAAATACCTTTAGATCCGACGGTAATTTCGGCCTGCGAAGAGTTTAATCTAGATAGCACTTTAGTTGCTTTAAGTGGTGGAGAAGATTATGAATTACTGTTCACCATTGATCAAAAAAAATTCCCGGAATTAAAGGGCAATCCTAACTTTACTGTTGTGGGGCACATAACAGAAAAGAATGAAGGCGCACACTTAGTTTCCAGGAATAATTCTAAAATTCCTCTTACCGCTCAGGGGTGGAATTCATTTGCCAAAGCATAATTAAGCTACCTGTTGTGTATGGGCAGTCCTATGTCTTTTTTGGTACAAGTCTTCTAAGGTTTCATTGATCTCCTGAAGTTCAGGAGTTAAAACGGAAAGGTTTCCGCTTACGTCTGTTGTGACTTGCTTGCCACAGTGAACACACTTATATTCCTTTATATGCAAGGTAACCTTCTTGGATACGGAATAATGGTGGCCAAAAATATTGCAAAATATTTTTTTCATATTGTAGGTTTTAGGTCTGCATTGGTAGGGTTTGGGGATCCTTGATATGCAATAATAAACACTCAGTAAAAGTAATCGAGACTATAATTTCAATTAACTTAATTTCAGAACGCATCTAACTTGCATTTTATTGAGTGTCTCCTATAAATTTTATGCTTTTTTCGACGAACGTCTCTTTTTAAGACGAATTGTAAGTTTAAGCAGATGAATTTTGTTTGAGATTTAGTCTTTTTTTCATTTATCTTTCATGTCTGATTAATTCTATGGCTAGAATAAAAGAAACGCTGGTCACAGCTTTTGCACTTTTCTCTCTTTTCTTTGGAGCAGGAAATCTTATCTTACCACCTCAACTTGGATTTAAAGCAGGGGAACTTTGGTGGTTGGTCGCTCTTGGGTTTGCTGTTTCAGCCGTTTTAATCCCAATATTTGGCATTCTCGGTCATGCAAAGCTACAGGGAACAATGTTCGATTTTGCCTCTAAAGTTTCGCCTTTATTCAGCTTAATTTTTTGTTTCACGATTTATGGGGTTTCAATTTCTTTGCCTTCTCCCAGAACAGCTTCTGTTACCCACGAAATAGGCATTGCGCCTATGCTTCATAATTCTGCTTTAAGCACAAGCATCGTTTATTTTGTTTTAGTATTCATTTTTGTAATGAACCGCACAAAAGTATTAGACATAATTGGCAAGTATTTAACTCCGGGCATTATTCTTATCCTTTTGGCGATTATGGGTATAACCTTATTTTCCTTCCCGCTCGATTTTGGCACAAACACTTTCATTAATCCAATGACGAAAGGAATTTTGGAAGGTTATCAAACCTTTGATGCCATAGGAGCCATAGTCGTGGGAGGTGTCATTATAACTTCTATTAACCTTACGAATAAAGAAGCTTCTTATGAGCAAAAAAAAGCTTTGCTTGGGAGGGCTGGTTGGCTGGCCGGAATAGGTTTAATAATGATATATTCAGGATTAATTTTTACGGGGGCTGTTATGCAGGGAGAGTTTGATGGGGCTATTTCACGTACGTCACTTATCACCGGAATCAGTAAAATTACTTTAGGTTCAAAGGCTAACTTATTTCTGGGCATATTAGTGAGCCTTGCTTGTTTTACTACGGCCGTAGGAATTGTAGTAGGAACAGCGGATTTTGTTAAATCGCGTTTTCCAAAATCAAACAAAGCATATTTGATTACTGCTGTGGTCAGTTGTTTCCTTGGAGTACTGATGGGACAATTTAATGTAGATTACATTATTGCTATTGCATTACCTATTCTAATGTTCATTTATCCAATCACTATAGTTTTAATCCTACTCAATGTGATTCCTGAAAAATTTGGTTCCCCAAAAGTTTTCAGGGCAGTTGTAGTTACTACTATACTTTTCAGCATTCCCGATTTCTTAGGAAGTATTGGTTTAGGTAGTTATATAGAATCCATTACAAGATGGATTCCGCTTTGCAATTTAAGCATGGGATGGGTATTACCCGCTTTAGCCGTTTTTATTGTTGCCAATATTGGTAAAGGAAATAAGTCTAATGCCTCCGGGCTATAGTGTAATAAACCCCACCCTTTGAAAGATCAACCAGAACTGGTTTTCTCAATTACTTATTCATTAGATCTTCTATCTCATCAATTTCAATTGGGATATCGCGCATTAGATTGAAGGGAGATCCTTCTTCCATAATGACCACGTCATCTTCAAGACGAATGCCCATTTTTTCATCTGGAATATAAATCCCGGGCTCTACTGTATAAACCATATTCGGTTTCATTGGTGTTTTTAGTTCTCCATAATCATGGGTGTCCAATCCCATATGGTGACTCGTGCCGTGCATGAAATATTTTTTATAAGCGGGCCAATCCTTATTTTCATTTTGTACATCAGCTTTATCCAGTAATCCCAAATTAAGAAGTTCAGAAGTCATTACATTTCCCACCTCTACATGATAATCTACCCATAAGGTGCCCGGCACCAACATATTTGTAGCTTCGTTTTTAACCCGGAGTACAGCTTCATAAACTTCACGCTGCCTTTTAGTAAATTTGCCGTTAACCGGAATGGTCCGGGTCATATCACTTGAGTAATTAGCATATTCCGCTCCTACGTCCATAAGGATTAGATCGCCATCTTTGCATTGATTATTATTTTCTATATAGTGTAAGACATTTGCGTTGTTACCAGAAGCAATTATTGGCGTATAAGCGAATCCCTTTGAGCGGTTCCTAATAAATTCGTGTAGAAATTCCGCTTCCAGTTCATACTCCCAAATACCGGGTTTTAAAAATTTTAGTACGCGACGAAAACCCTTTTCTGTAATATTACAGGCATGCTGGATTAGTTTAATCTCCTCTGCTTCTTTTACACCCCGGATCTGTTGTAAAATAGGATTGCTCTTGGCCACACGATGCGCTGGAAAGTCTTTCTTGCATTTTATAATAAAACGGTCTTCTCTTGTTTGAGTCTCTACTGATTGTCTGTAGTGCTCGTTAGTATTAAAATAAATACATTCAGCTTCAGTCATCAGACCAAAAAATACTTTGTCGAAATCTGTTAACCAATGCACAGATTCTATCCCGGAAACAGCAGTTGCCTGTTCCTTATCTAACTTCGCTCCTTGCCAAATTGCTATATGCTCGTTCGTTTCCCTTACAAATAATATCTCCCTGTTTTTTTTGTCAATGGCATCTGGAAAAAGCAAAAGAATAGATTCTTCCTGATCTACACCACTGAGGTACAAAATATCTCTATGCTGTTGAAAGGGCATCGTGCTGTCTGCACTAATTGGATAAATATCATTGGAATTAAAAATAGCAATACTCTTTGGCTTCATTTGAGCCGTGAATTTTGCCCGATTTTTTTTGAACAGCTCGCTGTTTATTTGTTCATATTTCATATAACGAAGTACTTTTCTCAAAAATAAGCATAAGCACCATCACTTCAAATAGGAAGGTATATTAAAACCTATTTATACTTTAATAAATCCTAACCAAATACATAAGCGCCCTGAAGTCTATTGGCTTATTTTTGTCTTCACAACTCCAATTTCATATTTTCACACACTAATTTCTAATTACAAACCCATGAGATCTAATCTGTCACAACTATTATTTTTCTTTTTTTTAATATGTACAGCGTCATCTATATCAGCTCAGTCTCAAAATATTGAAGAGGCTCTGCAGCTAAAAAAACAAATGGAAGCTAATTCCCTCCTTAAGAATATTTCTTTCTCTGGTATTGGACCTACAATAATGAGTGGAAGAGTTGTAGATCTTGATGTAAATCCTGATGATCCCACTGAATTTTTTGTAGCCTATGCCTCAGGAGGCCTTTGGCATACAAATAATAACGGAACCACATTTTCACCTGTTATGGACAATTCAGCCACACAAAATATTGGGGATATTGCAGTCCATTGGAATTCCCGAACCCTTTGGGTAGGAACTGGTGAGAACAACGCTTCGCGTTCATCCTATGCCGGAATAGGTATCCTAAAATCTGAGGATATGGGCAAATCCTGGAAAAATATGGGTCTTTTAGATTCACAACATATTGGACGGATTGTTATAAATCCTAATAATCCCAACGAGCTGGTAGTAGGTGTAACTGGCCGTTTGTATACAAAAAATGAGGAACGAGGCATTTATAAAACTTCCGATGGAGGTGCCACCTGGGAAAAAACCTTATATATAAATGATTCCACAGGTATTATTGATTTGGTTTTTGTCCCCGGCAATTTTAATATTATGTATGCCGCAGCTTGGGAAAAAGATCGAAAAGCCTGGAATTTCAAAGGTAACGGAAGTAGTTCCGGTATATACAAGAGCATTGATGGGGCTAAAAGCTGGACAAAAATTAGCGGTACAGACAGTGGATTCCCCACAGGGGAAAATGTAGGTCGCATTGGACTGGCGGTATATGATGAAAATACGCTGTATGCAGTTCTGGATAATCAATTTCGAAGAAGCAAGAAGGAAATTGATCCTGAAAAATCCGACGGACTTACCAAAGATATGTTTAAGTCCATGACTGTTGACACTTTTCTAAAACTGGATAATAAGGAACTTAATAACTACTTGAAAAGAAATGGGTTTCCGGAAAAATATAAGGCTGAGAATGTAAAACAGCTTATCCAAAATGGCAAAGCAAAACCGCGGGATCTTGCCAGCTATCTTGAAAATCCCAATGACTATTTATTTGATACGCCAGTTATTGGTGCTGAGGTATATAGAAGTGAAGATGGAGGCTTAACCTGGAGCAAAAGAAATGAAAAATATATCGATGATCTTTATTACAGCTTTGGATATTATTTTGCACAGGTAAGAGTAGATCCCTCTGATAAAAATAAAATTTACATGGGTGGTGTCCCCCTAATAAAGTCTGATGATGGCGGTAAAACCTTTGTATCAATTAATGGGGATAATGTACACGTAGACCATCACGCGCTGTGGGTAAATCCTCAAAAACCGGGACATCTGATCAATGGAAACGATGGGGGAGTAAATATCTCTTATGATGACGGTGCAAATTGGATTAAAAATAACAACCCTGCAGTAGGTCAATTCTATACTATCAATATTGACTATGAGAAACCTTATAATGTATATGGCGGCCTTCAGGATAATGGTGTTTGGAAAGGGGCCCATAATTCTGTGGAGAACAGCAAATGGCATCAGACCGGACAATACCCATGGAAAAAGATTCTCGGGGGCGATGGAATGCAGGTTCAAATAGACAAAAGGAATTCAAATATTGTTTACACCGGATTGCAGTTCGGTAATTATTATCGTCTTGACTTGAATGAAGATAAATCTACCAGCATAAAACCCAGGCAAGAACTTGGTGAGCCGCCATATCGCTTTAATTGGCAAACACCTATATTACTCTCCACACATAATCAGGATATTCTTTACTTAGGAAGTAACTATCTTCATCGATCACTCGATCAGGGAGATAATTGGGAGGTCATCTCTGAGGATCTTACACAGGGAGGAAAAAAAGGGAATGTAGCCTTTGGAACTATAACTGCAATTAGTGAATCTCCTTTAAAATTTGGTTTGATTTATGCCGGGAGTGATGACGGTCTGGTTCATCTATCAAAAAATAGTGGTAGCACCTGGGATTTGATATCAGCTGAACTTCCACAAAATCTCTGGATCAGCAGAGTTGTGGCATCGAAACACAAAAAAGAACGGGTATACCTAACTCTTAACGGCTACCGAAAAGATGATTTTACCCCTTATGTTTATATGAGCAATGACTATGGCAATTCCTGGAAAAATATCGCATCCAAGATCCCTGCTTCTCCCGTTAATGTTATAATTGAAGATCCTGAAAATGAAAATCTCTTGTTTATCGGGACAGACAACGGACTATACATGTCTGTCAACCAGGGTGATTCCTGGGAATCATTTCAAAACGGTATTCCCGGCGTTGCTGTTCACGATTTGGTAATTCAACCAGAGGCCAAAGACCTATTGGTTGGAACCCATGGAAGAAGTATCTACAAGGTAAATATTTCATGTTTACAGGAAATGAACGAGGAAATCCTCGCAAAAGAATTGCATGTTTTTAGACCAGATAACATAAAACACTCTCAAAGCTGGGGTAATCCTTATAGTTCATGGTCCAAACCGGATACTCCCGGATTGGATATTGTGGTTTACTCGAAAAATTCAACGAATTATTCGGTAAAGGTATATTCTTCAGATAATACTGTAGTTAGTGAATCCGAACTTAAGACAGACAAAGGCTTAAATGTTATGTCTTTTGATGTTGCATTTTCCAAAAAAGGAAAACTAGCTTATTTGAAAAAAAACAAAGTGAAACTTAAAACTGCCAGGGATGGAAAAACCTATTTACCAATAGGTAAGTATGGAGTTGAAATTTCTTCAGATACGGTAGGTGAAAAAATTTATTTCAAAATCGAATAATCCTAAAATCTATTTATGCAATTAACATTAAGTATTCCGGCACTTTTATTTCCTGCTATTTCACTAAGCATGTTAGCCTATAATGCGCGATATTTGGCAATTGCAGCGCTTATACGTCAATTGCATAAGCAATATCAGGAAAAAGCATCCCGTGGGCTGGGAATACAGGTGCGTCAATTAGAAAGACGACTTCAAATTATTAAGAACATGCAGGCCGTTGCAATATTAAGTTTCCTCTTCAGTGCCATTACTATGTTTCTTATCTATATAGAACAAGAATTCTGGGCCAACCTCATCTTCGGTATTAGCTTATTTGCTCTCATGATTTCATTGGTTTTATCTTTGATTGAAGTACAACTCTCTACAAATTCCCTGAAAATTCAATTATCAGATATGGGAGATAAAAATCAGAAAGAATAAAATCGATTTTAATTCTTATAAATTCAATTTCTTCCGGGTTTATGTACCTTTTCTCTGTGAATGTTGGTGAAACCCTTTGTGTTTGCTTAAAATCAATCTAAATATCATTCTAATAGGTCCCGAAATTTGTTAATGAATACCTCTTGACTTAAATTTGGTCCCCTAAACTATAACTAATGAGTTCACTGATTAAATCGTCCATAGCCCGTAAAGTGGTAATGGCACTTTCGGGTCTTTTTTTGGTATTGTTTTTGGCGCTTCACGTAACCATTAATTTAACATCTGTAATTTCACCCGACACTTTTAACCAATGGTCCCACTTTATGGGATATAATGGACTGGTACAATATATAATGCAGCCCATTTTAATACTTGGTGTTATTGTGCATTTTGTAATGGGAATAATACTTGAGTTTCAAAATATGCAGGCGCGGACAATAAAATATACCAAATTCAATGGCGCTGCGAATGCTCCATGGGTTTCACGGAATATGATAATAACCGGCCTTGTTGTACTTGCCTTTCTCGGATTACATTTCTATGACTTTTGGATTCATGAAATGACCTACAAATATTTGGAAGCTAACCCTGAAGATCCTACTCGCTATTATAGTGAAACCGTGGAGAAATTTGCTCCCATTTGGAGAACAGTTATTTATATAATTTCTTTTGCATTACTTAGTCTTCATTTGTGGCATGGCTTTGCCTCATCTTTTCAAAGTATGGGTTTAAACAATAAATATACCCCATCTATCAAATCATTTACCAAAATCTATGCAATAGTAATTCCCTTGGTATTTGTCTTTATTGCTATTTATCATCATCTTAACCCAATAACTCATTAATTATGGGCATTCTAGATTCAAAAATTCCATCAGGGCCATTGGCTGAGAAATGGACAAAACATAAAAATGAAATAAATTTAGTAAACCCTGCCAATAAAAGAAATATTGACATTATTGTAGTGGGTACTGGTCTGGCCGGTGGTTCTGCTGCTGCGTCTTTTGCCGAACTGGGATACAATGTTAAAACATTTTGTTACCAGGATTCTCCCAGAAGAGCACACTCTATTGCCGCACAGGGCGGAATAAATGCTTCAAAAAATTATCAGGGAGATGGAGATAGTGATTACAGACTATTTTACGATACCGTTAAGGGTGGTGACTACAGGTCTCGTGAGGCCAATGTTTATCGTCTAGCGGAAGTATCTGGTAATATTATTGATCAATGTGTTTCTCAGGGAGTGCCATTTGCCCGTGATTATGGAGGGCTTTTAGACAACCGATCTTTTGGTGGAGTTCTGGTTTCCAGGACTTTTTATGCGAAGGGGCAAACAGGGCAGCAACTTTTATTGGGTGCCTATGCTGCAATGAACCGGCAGATACATCGAGGCAAGATTAAGTCATATACAAGGCATGAAATGCTTGATTTGGTGCTTGTTGATGGCAAAGCCAGAGGAATTATTGCAAGAGATCTCGTCACAGGAGAAATTGAGCGTCACTCAGCTCATGCAGTTGTTATAGCTTCAGGTGGATATGGTAATTTATTTTTTCTCTCTACCTATTGTATGGGAGCCAATGTAATGGCTGCCTGGAGAACACATCGCAGAGGTGCATTTTTTGCGAATCCCTGCTTTACACAAATCCATCCTACATGCATCCCGGTTTCAGGAGATCATCAGTCCAAACTTACCCTGATGTCTGAGTCTCTCAGGAACGACGGACGAATATGGGTGCCCAAAAATTTAGATGATGCTAAGGCTATCAGGGAAGGTAAATTAAAACCAACACAATTAAAAGAAGAAGACAGAGATTACTATCTGGAACGAAGATACCCCGCATTTGGAAATCTTGTGCCAAGGGATGTAGCCTCAAGAGCTGCTAAAGAACGTTGTGATGCCGGATACGGTGTAAATAAAACCGGAGAAGCTGTTTATCTCGATTTTGATGCGGCCATTATGCGATATGGAAGTGAAAAAGCACTTACAACCGGTCTGAAAGATGCCGATGATGCCCACATCAGAAAACTTGGGGAAGAGGTCGTGGAAGCCAAATATGGCAACTTATTCCAGATGTATGAGAAAATTGTGGATGAAAATCCATATAAAACCCCTATGATGATATATCCTGCGGTACATTATACCATGGGAGGACTTTGGGTTGATTACAATTTGCAGACAACCATTCCAGGATGTTATGCCGCAGGCGAGGCCAACTTTAGTGACCATGGAGCAAACAGACTTGGAGCTTCCGCTTTAATGCAAGGTTTGGCAGATGGTTACTTTGTGCTACCATACACCATAGGTGATTTCTTAGCCGATGATATCCGTACTGGGCCTATACCAACGGATTCCGAAGAATTTGATAAGGCCGAGAAGGATGTTTTGGATAAAATCAATAGATTAATGTCTGCAAAGGGGGTTAACTCCGTTGATTATTATCACAAAAAATTAGGTAAAATCATGTGGAATAATTGTGGTATGTCTCGTAATGCAGAAGGATTGAAGGAAGCTATTAAAGAGATAGCGGCCTTGAGGAAAGATTTTTGGGAGAATGTAAAAGTCCCGGGAGCTGCAAATGACAAAAATCAGGAATTGGAGAAAGCTGGCCGTGTGGCAGATTTCTTAGAGATTGGAGAACTTTTTGCCATGGATGCCCTGGAACGGAATGAGTCTTGTGGAGGTCACTTTAGAGAAGAATATCAAACGCCTGAAGGAGAAGCATTGCGTGACGATGAAAATTTCAAATTTGTATCGGCCTGGGAATATAAAGGAGAACCAAAAGACGCCAAATTGCACAAGGAGAATTTAATTTATGAAAATATTGAAGTAAAGACGCGTTCCTATAAATAAAAAGCTATGAAGATTTATCTTAAAATATGGCGTCAAAAAGATGCTTCCTCAAAAGGAAAAATAGTGGACTATACCATGGATGGGATAGAAGGCGACATGTCCTTCCTTGAAATGCTGGATATATTAAATGAGGATTTAATTTCAAAAGGTGAGGTACCTATCGAATTTGATCATGATTGCCGTGAAGGTATTTGCGGGACATGTTCTCTTCAAATTAATGGGCGTCCGCATGGTCCTGACAGGCTTATCACGGCATGTCAACTGCATATGCGTAGTTTTAAGGATGGAGATACTATTGTAATTGAACCCTTCAGAGCTAAAGCATTCCCGGTAATCAAAGATTTGATTGTAGATAGAAATGCTTTCGAACGCATTCAGCAGGCTGGTGGTTTTATTTCTGTTAACACTTCAGGCAGAACTGTTGACGCAAATAACATCCCGATAAGAAAAGAGAATGCGGATAAGGCATTTAATGCGGCGGCTTGTATTGGTTGCGGAGCATGTGTGGCAGCTTGTAAAAATGCCAGCGCCATGTTGTTTACTTCAGCCAAAGTATCCCAGTTTGCATTATTACCGCAAGGACGTGTTGAAGCAACAGAACGTGTACAAAATATGGTGAGACAGATGGATCTGGAAGGCTTCGGAAATTGTACAAATACTGGTGCCTGTGAGATAGAATGTCCAAAGGGTATTTCTTTGGAGAATATTGCCAGAATGAATAGAGAATATTTAAGTGCCTCCATAAAAGGCTAATAGAAAAATGTACATATTTATGAAATCCCGGATAGTATTATCCGGGATTTTTATTTGGAATATCCCTATGTCTTTTTTGCTATTTTTACCATAACTAAAATACTATGAAGTCATCTGCACACAACATTATTTCCAAATTACCAAAGCTGCCCGAATCTATATTTACCACTATGAGCCGGCTCGCAAAAGAGCATGAAGCCATTAACATTTCACAAGGCTTTCCCAATTTTGAAGCAGATCCTGTACTTATTCAATTGGTTGCAAAAGCAATGACAGACGGATATAATCAATATGCGCCTTTAGGTGGTATCTATCCTCTTAAAGAGGTAATTGCAGAAAAGATCTCCTTTTTGTATGGAGCTAATTACCATCCGCAGTCTGAAATAACCATTACGGTAGGAGCTACACAAGCTATTTTTACGGCTATTTCGGCAATGGTCTGGCCCGGTGACGAAGTAATAGTTCTTAAACCGGCCTATGACTGTTATGAACCTGCTATCAAAGCAAACGGTGGTATCCCTGTCTTAATTCAGTTAGGCGAAAAGGATTATACCATTGATTGGGATGTATTTAAGGCACATCTTAATGAAAAAACCAGGATGGTAATTATTAATACACCACATAATCCAAGTGGGATGGTATTTTCTAGTGCTGATATGCTAATGCTCCAGAGTTGTCTAAAGGATACGAATATTATCTTGTTAAGTGATGAAGTGTATGAGCATATAGTATTTGACAGTAACACACATGAGAGTGCTTCCAAGTATCCCGATTTGGCATCCCGAAGCTTTGTTTGTGCTTCATTTGGTAAAACGTTTCATGCAACCGGATGGAAAATGGGTTATTGTGCGGCACCAGCAGAACTAATGAAAGAATTTCAGAAAATTCATGAATTCAATGTTTTTTGTGTTAATCACCCATTCCAGCGGGCACTGGCCGAATATCTAAAGCAACCCGCCCACTATTTGGATTTAGGTTTGTTTTATCAGGAAAAACGCGATTTATTTTTAACGGCAATCCAAAATTCAAGATTCAAATTCACCCCTACACAAGGTACTTATTTTCAACTATTGGATTTTTCAGAAATCAGCGACGAAAGCGATACTGATTTTGCAGAAAGACTCACAAAAGAGTCCGGAATTGCCACTATTCCAATTTCAGTTTTTAATAAAGATCTTATAGATAATAAACAGATTCGGATTTGTTTTGCAAAGACCACGGAAACAATATTAAAAGCGGCTGAAATTATAACGGCAATCTAGACTATTCCATATTAAATAATCTGTTGTAACATTATTTCTAATCCAATGCATCCTGAATCAGGCCCATAAAATCTCCAATTTTTGAAGGTTCCATCCATCTTGTGACCACTACCAGGTTATTGGCCTTATCGATAACAATAAAATTCCCGCCAAAACCGGCGGCATAGTAGATGTCTTCTGAAAGCCCCTTCCAATGGCGATCTCCTTTATTGTTAAGCCACCACATATAACCATAATTAGGATTTGGTGTCGAAGGTGTGGTTGTTTCTTTTATCCAGGCCTCACTAAGAATCTGTTCTGAGTTCCATTTTCCATTATTAAGAAACAGTAAGCCAAATCGAGCCATATCTGCAGTACTTATAAAAATCCCTGCCCCAGAATGACCACCCCCAGTAACGGATTTCATTTTTATTCCGTCAATTACCGTCCAAGCCTTGTCATAGCCATACCACCGCCAGGTAGTTGAAGCACCAATTTTATCCATTAAATACTCCTTGAGTACTGCAGGAACAGGCTTTCGCCAAACATGAGTCAATGCATATGCCAATACATTTACGCGTACATCATTGTACTCCATTACCGTGCCTGGTTCATTTAGCCTTCTAAATTTCCAATCGTCCAGGCCTCCTTCTTTTGGTGGCCTGTCTGCCCAATCCTTGCCTCCCCAAAGTTCTCCGGACCAATCTGAGTTTTGTTGTAATAAATGCTTCCAGCTAATTTTGCTATTATGTTCTCCTGCAAATGTACCATCCCAGATATAGGAGGAAACCTTTTCGTCTGTACTTTCAATTAAATGATTGTCTACTGCAAGGCCGGCCACCGTAGACAAAAAACTTTTAGTTACGCTAAAAGTCATATCTACCCGTTTTATATCGCCCCATTGTTGAACGATGTAACCGTTTTTCAATATTATCCCTGCCGGACCTCCTCGTTTTTTTGTAGGCCCTAAAATTTGATGAAATGGTTCGTGAGCAAATCCCTTTAAAATTGCGATGCGTAAATCTCTTGACCCTGAATATTCATTACTTTTCGCAAAATTGACTGCTTCATTAAGTTTCTTTGCATTAAGATTAAAAGCAGATGGGGGCCTTTCTTGCCACTTGGCATTTCTTTCAGGAAAATAATACCCTTGCTGACAAATTGCATTATTCATTGAAAATAACAAAAAAGCAAAGGCGAGAGTTTTTATATACATTGTTTATAAATTTATTTTTTCAAGGTAATCAAATTCAACTTCATTAGCCAATCCATTTGTTTGTCGCTCCCTATGTAATATGGGTGTTTTCCAAACTTTATAAATCCATTCTTTTCATAGAATCTGATTGCTGTATTGTTCTTCTTCCAAACTCCAAGCCAGAGGTAACTTTTATTTTTACTAATCGCAATACTTTTAATATGATTTAGCATGAATTCGCCTATTTTATTTTTCCGAAATGGGCTTTTTACATAAATTCTTTCTAATTCGATAGCATTATTATCCTTTACATCTCCCTGGGCTTCATTTTCATTCAATTTAAAATATCCTATTGGCTCATCTTCCGAGTAAACCAGGTAAAAAGACATCTGAGGGTGTGCCAGTTCCCCTAAGATTTGTTCTCTGGAAAAAGCTTTTTCCATATAGGCTTTAAAATCAACCGGGTTATTTTGCTTTTCAAAGGCATCAATAAAAGTCTCTCTGGAAATGGAAATAAGTTTCTCTAAATCGGTATTAGTGCATTTTGCCAAATGAAGATTCATGCTGATATATAATATTCACGAAAATAAAAAAAGGAGTAAAACATATTGCTTTACTCCTCTCAATTTATTCTGATATTATCTACTAAAACATAAACAATTTTCTGGTCAGCATTATTATACCGCTAAAAAACTCGTTTCGGTAAACCTGGATTTCTTCTTCAATAGGTCTGTGGTTAATTTGTGCGTCCATAGCTTTTAAAATTTAATAAATATGATTTGGGGTTGAAAAATTATGATATAAAGATAATGTGTATGATTAAGGACTCTAAAAAATTGTTGTGAAGCAGCTCCAAATTGTTGTGAAATAAGTAACTAATTTTGATGTGTCGATAAAGTGTATAATATGATCGTTAAACGGTCATCTCTGGAATATCACCTTCAATTATTAAAGACCCCTCTGTTGCTTGTTTTATAGTATCAACAGTAACCCCGGGAGCCCTCTCAAGTAAGCGGAACCCTTCAGAGATAACCTCCAGAACCCCAAGATTAGTAACTACTTTTTTTACACAACCCACCCCTGTAAGAGGCAATGAACATTTTTTTAACAGCTTTGATTCACCCTTTTTATTGGTGTGCATCATGGCTACAATAATATTCTCTGCCGATGCAACAAGATCCATTGCTCCGCCCATACCCTTAACCATTTTTCCGGGTATTTTCCAATTTGCAATATCCCCATTTTCAGCTATTTCCATAGCCCCGAGAATAGTAAGATCAACATGTTTTCCACGAATCATTCCAAAACTAGTTGCAGAATCAAAAAAGGAAGCTCCTGGCAATGTTGTAATGGTTTGTTTACCTGCATTGATAATATCGGCATCTTCTTCCCCTTCGTAAGGGAATGGACCCATGCCTAAAACACCATTTTCACTTTGAAATTCAACGCTGATATCGTCTCGGACATAATTTGCCACCAAGGTAGGAATACCAATACCGAGATTAACATAATACCCGTCTTTTACTTCCCTGGCTATTCGCTTTGCAATACCAATTTTATCCAGCATAATATTTTCCTTACTTAGTATTTAATTCCTCGATCTTACCGTCCGTTGTTCTATTCTTTTTTCATAGTGTTCTCCCTGAAAGATTCGTTGTACAAATATACCCGGGATATGAATTTCATTTGGATCAAGACCACCGGCCGGCACCAGTTCTTCTACTTCTGCAACTGTTATCTTCGCTGCACCACACATACAAGGATTAAAATTTCTGGCAGTGCCTTTGAAAATTAAATTCCCCGCTTCATCTCCCTTCCAGGCTTTAACGAATGCAAAACTGGCCTCGAAGGCGTGCTCGAGAACGTACATTTTGCCATTGAAATCGCGTGTTTCCTTACCCTCCGCAACTTCTGTCCCGTAACCTGCAGGCGTGTAAAAAGCAGGAAAACCGGCCTGGGCCGCTCTGCATTTCTCTGCCAAGGTCCCTTGTGGTGTTAATTCAACTTCTAATTCTCCACTCAACATCTGCCTTTCAAATTCCACGTTTTCGCCAACATAAGAGGAGATCATTTTTTTAATCTGATGTTTTTGCAATAATAACCCCAGTCCAAAATCATCCACGCCAGCATTATTACTTATGCAGGTAATATCTTTTACCCCCAGGCGAACAAGCTCAGAAATTGCGTTTTCAGGTATCCCACAAAGGCCAAAACCTCCTAACATAAAAGTCATTCCGTCTTCTACTCCAAGCAAGGCCTCCCGCACATTGGCCACCGTTTTACGTATCATAAGCTAATAAAAATTGTTAGTTCCCTATAGCTACTAAAATACATTTTTAAATAAAAAAACCCGCTTTTTAGCGGGATTAGTTTAAAACGAAATATCTTGAAAAATATTGATAATCATTAAAAATCAAGATCATCAAGATCATCATCAAGCTTATCATTCTCAATTGTTTCTTCAGTTTCTTTTGAGCAATCCACATTTATAGTCAATTCTTCTGGTTCTGGAAATTCCTCCATCGAAATTCCCAATTCCTCATCTGCATAATTACTTTTCATATATAAAGCCCATATAGGCAATGCCATTGAAGCTCCCTGTCCATATGTTATTGTTTTAAAATGCACTGACCTTTCGTCGCCTCCAACCCATACACCGGTCACCAGATTGGGTACCATTCCCATAAACCAGCCGTCACTTTGATTCTGTGTTGTTCCTGTTTTACCAGCAATCGGGTTTGTAAACTCATATGGATAACCTGTGATTATTTCTTTATATACCGTTTGGTCTATATTCGAAGAATGTCGTAATCTGGTTCCTGAGCCGCCTTTTGTAACACCTTCCATTAAGTTTACCATTGCATAAGCTACTTCTTTGCTAAGTACGTCTTTTGTTTCGGGAACATATTCATAAAGTACTGTGCCATTCTTATCTTCTATTCTGGTAACCATAACCGGCTTAACAAAAACCCCTTGATTAACAAAAGCACCATAGGCTCCTACCATTTCATATACATTAAGATCAGGGGTTCCCAAGGCAATTGAAGGCACTTCAAGCATTTCCCCTTTTATTCCAAGGTCCTTAGCAATGGCTACCACGGGTTTTGGCCCCACCCTGTCAATTAATTGTGCGGTAACTGAGTTCACCGAGTTTGCGAGGGCTCGTTTTAATGTATACATACTTCCGGAAAATTTACCATCGGCATTCTTGGGACACCAGGGTTCCGGGTTGCCATGTTTTCCCGCTTCAATACAATATTGACTATCAGGAAGTGAATCACATGGGGATAATCTTAATTGATCTATGGCGGCGGCATATACAAATGGCTTAAAGGTTGAACCGGCCTGTCTTGCCCCCTGTATAACATGGTCGTATTGAAAATGTTTATAGTTGAGTCCGCCTACCCAAGCTTTAACATGACCTGTTTGAGGCTCCATTGACATCATTGCGGCCCTTAAAAAGGTTTTATAATACCTTATGGAATCTAAAGGGGTCATAATCGTATCCTTCTCCTCGGTTTCGCTATTCCAGTCAAATACTGTCATTTCAGTTTTTTCTGTAAACGACGCCCTTATCTCTTTTTCAGATTTACCATTGGCCTTCATGATACGCCAACGTTCAGAATTTTTCATAGCCCGCTCCATAATTCTAGCTATCTCTTCGGAATTCAGTTCCAGAAATGGCGCTGTGCTATTTCTTTCTGGCGTATTTTGATGAAAAAATTCTTTTTGAAGTCTTTTCATATGTTCCTTAACCGCATCTTCGGCATTTTTCTGCATACGGTAGTCAACGGTAGTATATACTTTAAGACCGTCTAAATATATATTCCATCGGTCTCTTTCACCTTCAGTTGCTGGTTTGGGGTTTTTCTCAATCCAATCATTAAGAAACCCTTGTAAATACATTCTAAAATAGGTAGCCAAGCCATCCCTATGAGATTCAGGGGTAAAATTTATGTCCATTTTTAATTCCTGCAGAGAATCCTTCTCTTTTTCCGTAATGAAATCGTATTTGGCCATTTGCCCCAGTACGGTATTACGTCTGTTTAAAACAAGTTCTTCTCTTCTTAAAGGATTATATAGCGAAGAATTTTTTAGCATCCCAACCAATACCGCAGACTCCTCCGTCCTAAGGTCTTTAGGTTCCTTGCCAAAATAAATTCTGGATGCAGAACGTATTCCGTCTGCATTGTTTATAAAGTCATAGGTGTTTAAATACCAGGCAATGATCTCTTCCTTGGTATATTGCCTTTCCAGACGTATTGCGATTACCCATTCCTTTACTTTTTGAATGATCCTGCCTGCGACCCCACCAGATATTCTTTTGGTGAATAGTAATTTGGATAATTGCTGAGAAATGGTACTGGCACCTCCTTTAGTTCCTAGAAATACCATTGCTCTTAAAGTACCCCTGGCGTCTATCCCTGAATGTTCAAAATATCTTGCATCTTCTGTTGCAACTAATGCATTAACCAAATTTTCGGGTAACTCGTCATAAGAAACGGGAGTTCTGTTATCATCTAAATAAAACTTACCAAGGGTGTTACCATCTGAAGAGATGATTTCTGTAGCTAAATTTGTCTGCGGATTCTCTAGTCGTTCAAACGTTGGCATTTCTCCTAAAAACCCCCATGAGGCCAGAAGAAAGACTAAAAAAATCATAAATAGACCTGAAGCAAACAGAATCCAAAACCATTTAATAAACTTAGAAAAATTGGAAGAAACATTTTTTTTCCGGGCTTTTGCCATAACTTATTTACGCTTTTCAATTAAGAAACCAACATCAGTGATGCCATTCAGTTCCATGATCCCATCTGCGTTACCGTTTTTTCGCATAGCGTGGGAAATTTGTAAAGTATATACGCCCTTAACGGGAAAAATGATGTTTTCCTTATACCAAAGTTTATTTTCTTTTATACTACCATATCCTTTTCCCAACCATTTTCCGTCTGGCAGAGCCATTTCATACTCCAGAGTATCCCTTTGGACATCGCCATTTGGGTATTTCAGATCTGCTATTAAAAATAAATTGCTGTAAGGAAAAGTATCATCATTTCTTATGGATATAAATATGTCTTTAGCGTTAATGGTATCATTTTCTGTGAAACTAAATTCCTTAGTGTCACTTTTAGTCCATATTCCACCAGGATTTGACTGAAATTCTGAATGAATCAGCTGATTATTACAAGCCCAAATAAATAAAACCAAAATTGAATAGAAAATCCTCTTAGGCATTTTTAGCAGGTCTTTTTCTGTTATTCCTTCTCTTTTTACTCTTGCTTCTTTTATTTTTCCGCTTCGGGCGGTCAAACCTGGTAAGACTGTCTTGCCCTACAACATTTTCAAAAATCAACTTTTCTTCTTCGATATTTTCAACGGCAAACTCCTCAAGGCTTGCTACAGGTTTCTTAGCTTTATTCTTATCAAGTATCTCCTGAACTTGTTCTTTTGTGAGTATATGCCAATTAGAAGGGTCATCCTTGTAAGAGTACCACAATATCCCTTTGAAAATGTCTGTTTTTTGACAAAAGGCCATTCCTTTTTCGGTAAATAATTTGCTATCCTGAGAAGGGAAATCTTCCAGAGCCTCCAAATATAGATCCAGCTCATAATTCAAACAGCATTTCAGTTTTCCGCATTGACCCGCTAATTTTTGCGGATTAAGTGAAAGCTGTTGATAACGCGCTGCGGAAGTGCTTACCGAACGGAAATCCGACAACCAGGTTGAGCAACATAATTCCCTTCCACAAGAACCAATACCTCCTAAACGCTGCGCTTCTTGTCTATAGCCAATTTGCCTCATTTCTATGCGAATGCCAAAGGCCTTAGCCATATCCTTAATCAATTGTCTGAAATCAACACGTTCATCTGCCGTATAGAAGAAAGTTGCCTTGGAACCATCTCCCTGAAATTCTACATCTGAGATTTTCATCTGCAATTTTAACAAAATTGCCATTTCACGAGCGCGTTTCTTTATCTCTTCTTCCTTATCCCTACATCGCTGCCATTTGTCAATGTCTTTTTGACTTGCCTTGCGATAAATTTTCGGGATTTCATCCTGAGAATCGGAAACTTTCTTTCGCTTCATCTGTACCTTCACTAATTCTCCGGTTAATGTGACAATGCCAATGTCATGGCCAGATTTAGCCTGGGTAGCCACAATATCACCTATGGATAAAGCAAGCTTTTCCGTGTTTCTGAAAAACTCTTTTCTACTATTTTTAAATCGAATTTCAACACAATCAAATGGCTGAGAACCACTTGGTAGAGACATATTAGAAAGCCAGTCAAATACGGTCAGTTTATTGCAGCTATCTGTGCCGCAAGTCCCATTATTTTTGCATCCACGTGGCTGCCCATCCTTGCCGGTTGAACAACTGTTACAACCCATATTTTATATCTTGATTTAGCAAAACCAAAATTCGGATCTGCTAAAATAGGTTCATAAATAATTATTGAAGGTAAAGATAGTACTTTTTTGCTCCGATGGAAAGTGTGAAATATCGTGTGGAATTAATCCATCTTCTCATCTTATAACAAAGTGAAAAGATTTAAAAAAGAAGCATGAATATTTTCTGAAATTATGAAAGGAAAAAATCTGCAGGCTTATTTTTTAAATTTTAATACCTCTGATCTCCCTTTCTTGAAAATTTTATTGCTAACCACTTTCCCCTTTCTAAGTTTTTTTTGCTCTTCAAAAGGTAATTCATGAATTTCTTTACAGTGGTCCGAACAACAATTATTCATTTTATCTGCACAGGCTTCACATTGAATAAAAAGAAGATGGCAAGCCTCATTGGCACAGTTAACATGGGAATCACAAGCTTCACCACATTGATGACATACAGCTATAATATCCTCTGTTATTCGTTCACCTCTTCTGTGATCGAATACAAAATTTTTACCTAGAAATTTATTTTCAAGATTCTTAGCTCTCACCTGGCGGGTGTATTCTATAATCCCTCCTTCAAGTTGAAATACATTTTTAAACCCTTTATGCTTATAGTAGGCACTCGCCTTTTCACATCGGATTCCTCCAGTACAATACATGACCAGGTTTTTATCTTCCTTGTAGTCAGACAAATCCTTTTCTATAATATCCAATGAGTCTCTGAAGGTATCAACATCGGGTGT
>CBDUGN010000021.1:0-27860 GCA_965366915.1 uncultured Eudoraea sp.
ATGATCGCTGGGCTTCGTCTTATATTATTTCTAATTCTATCGGGCAGGGTGAGGTAGCAGCAACTCCCGTTCAATTAGCCAACATGACAGCTGCTATTGCAAACCGCGGTTATTATTACACTCCTCATATACTTAAAAAAGTTGAAGGTAAGGAAATTAGTATACCAGAATACGTCCAACCCAAGTATACCACAATAGATAAGAAGCATTTTGAACCTGTCATAAAAGGCATGGCTGACGTTTATAAAAAAGGCACGGCCAGGTGGGTACAAATACCTGGAATAGAAATTGCGGGTAAAACAGGTACTGTAGAGAATTATACAATAATTGATAGTGTACGTACACAGCTCACAGATCATTCAGTATTTGTAGCTTTTGCACCTGTAAACAATCCTCAAATTGCTTTAGCAGTTTATATTGAGAATGGGTATTATGGTTCAAGATATGCTGGCCATATAGCGTCTCTATTAATAGAAAAGTACTTAACAGGAAAAATTACCAGGAAAGACCTCGAAAAAAGAATGCTCGAAAAAACTCTTGAACATGAATATGCCAAACCATACAGCGGAGAAGAATTCAAGATAAATGAGTATGTTTGGTAGGAAAGCATATAAGCGAATTGATTGGCTTACCGTATTGTTTTACCTTTTGCTAGTAGCCATAGGATGGCTAAATATTTATTCCAGCACATTTACAGAAAGTAGCTCCTCTATTTTCGATTTTGGAGAACTATACGGAAAACAATTGATCTTTATTGGGTTAAGCCTAATCAGTGTAGTAGCTATCCTTGCACTGGAGGCTAGTTTTTATGAACGGTTTTCCAGCGTTTTGTACATTATTTCAATGGTTCTCCTTCTGGGGCTTTTTGTCTTTGGCAAGACTATTGCCGGAGCGACTTCATGGTACGACCTGGGATTTTTTAATTTTCAACCTTCCGAACTTGCTAAAGTTGCTACCGTCCTGGCCTTGGCTAAGTACTTAAGCGATATTCAGACAGATATTAAGAACCGGAAAGATCAGTTTTATTCTTTCTTAATTATCCTGATACCAGCCCTTTTAATTATTCCTCAACCGGATCCGGGCAGTGCTTTAGTGTTTTTTGCATTGGTCTTTGTTCTTTTCAGGGAGGGATTGCCGTTGTATTATTTAGGTTTTGCAGTTCTGGCTTTGTTGGTTTTTATAACCACTTTGATGTTCGGAACTACCTGGGTGGGTATTGGTTTGGTTTTGATAATTGCTCTTTTCCTCTTGCTTAAAAGAGCCTCTTTCAAAATTCCCATCCTACCCCTAATATCTGTTTTTGTAATTACAATCGCCTTCTCGCTATCCGTTAATTTTGTTTTCAACAATGTATTTGAACAACGTCACAGAGACAGATTCAGCCTGTGGCTGCGTTTGGAAAAAGACCCTGATAAACTCGAACAAATTCGTAAAACCATAGGCTATAATACGTATCAATCTGAAAAAGCAATTGAATCAGGCGGTTTCTTTGGCAAGGGCTTTTTAGAAGGCACCAGAACCAAAGGGGATTTTGTGCCTGAACAACATACGGATTATATTTTTAGTACTGTAGGCGAAGAATGGGGATTTTTAGGTACAACTATTGTTGTCATTCTTTTTACCTTATTGCTTTTGCGACTTGTTTATCTGGCCGAAAGGCAAAAAAACGATTTTAGTAGAATGTATGGATACGGAGCAATCTCGATATTGCTCATTCATTACTTTATCAATATTGGAATGGTTATTGGCGTGCTCCCTACCATTGGCATCCCTTTACCCTTCTTTAGCTATGGAGGATCTGGTCTACTAGGATTTACAGTTTTGTTGTTTATATTTCTGAAGTTAGATGCAAACAGATTAAATGAGTGGGGCTAGAAATTCCAATATTTTAATTCTATGCTCTGTTCCAATCGCGATTCAATATCTTCATCCATTTTGCTAAAAAAATCTATTCCACAAACCTTCTCCAAATCATCTACCGTTACTAAAAAATTTATAAGAGGTTCCACTGTGTCCTTGTGAGGAATCAGAAAAGCAAGCACTTTTATATCTTTTCCCTCTCCCCTGACAACAATTTTATAATACCTCTCAGGGACTGCCACATCTTCTTCTCCAATTGTCGAGAGACCATTTTCTAGCACTCCTCCTGTAATTATATAAAGATTACCGTATTTTTTACTCCATCTTCTTATCTTCATTTCCAATTCATTCCATATTCCTGAATTAAAATCATTCTTTTGTGGCGTAATATTACTGGTGTAAAAAGTTTCATTGTAGGCATAAGCAGAAAACCTTCTATCTCCTGCCGGACATAGATGACCCCTGTCATATCCGGAGCCCTTATAATTTCTCCAATCTGCAGATTTAGTACTTACTTTTGGGTCTTCAATATAATCAGGGCGTTCTCTGTCATCATACGTAAGATGACTTCGTTTTAGAGCATAAGCTACCCATTCGGCTTGCTCATAGCGCTCCTTATAGGAAAGTATATAATTGCTATGAACCACTATTTCGCCTGAGGTAGAAGCTGGTAATATTTTATCTGGCACTTTGGAAGTTAAAACCTCATTAGCGGGGGCAGAATACAAGTCCGGGGTATAAAAATTCTCAAACACCCAAAAACCTACTATACAGAGAATCATCAAAGTAATATAAATAGCATGGTTCGTTCTTCGTGATCTGCCTTTCATCATGATTCAAATTTAGTTTAATTTAATAGAATCTTAAGTTGAATAGATTGTAAGCTAAAAGCATTTAATCCGACTTAAAATACTTATTTTCCCCATTGGTAAAATTGTTGAATTTTAGTATAAAAATTGAAGTATTCACTATAATCGTAATTCTATGTTAACTTGGAAAAATATAATAAACTTTACGGTAAGCGGAAATCCCACACCAGAAAGGCGTGTTGAAAAAACAGAAAATGAATGGCGTGAATTACTCACACCAGACCAATTTAGGATTACCCGTAAAAAAGGAACTGAAGCTCCTCATTCAGGAGCATTATGCAGTATCCACGATGCTGGTAAATATTCCTGTGTATGTTGCAACACTCCTCTGTTTGATTCAACTATAAAATTTGAATCAGGAACAGGATGGCCTAGTTTCACACAGCCTATAGCAGAAAATGCTATTAAATATGAAAAAGATATCACATTTGGAATGATTAGGGTAGAAGTTCTTTGTAATACTTGCGACGCACATTTAGGGCATGTATTTCCGGACGGCCCGGAACCAAGTGGTCTTCGTTATTGTATTAACTCTGAGTCAATGATAATTGAAAAGGAGGTTATTGATGGGAAGTAAAAAATTGGAATTAGCAACTGTGGGTGGAGGCTGCTTCTGGTGCACTGAAGCTGTTTTATTAGAGATCAAAGGGGTAGAAAAGGTAATCTCGGGCTATTCTGGAGGGAATGCTCCGGGTAAGCCAACTTATAGAGAAATATGTTCCGGACTCACCGGTCATGCAGAGGTAATACAGCTTAGCTTTGATCCTGATATTATTTCATTTCGTGATCTATTGATGGTTTTTATGACTACCCATGACCCTACAACACCCAATAGACAGGGCGCAGATGTTGGAACACAATACCGTTCTGTCATTTTTTACCACAACCAACATCAAAAAGAAGTGGCAGAAGAAGTTATAAGTGAAATGTCTTCCTATTATGAAAATCCGGTAGTCACAGAATTGAGCCCTTTAAAAATATTTTATGAGGCAGAAGACTATCATCAGAATTATTATAGGAATAACCAGAGTCAGGGTTATTGCAGTTTTGTAATTACTCCAAAGTTGACCAAGCTTAGACAAATGCATGCAGACAAGCTTAAAAGCACAAAATAAGCAACCCGGTTATAAATTAACATAACCTGTGTATATAAATGCCTGGCTTTTCTATAGGTCCAGTTAGTTATTCAATGTGCGTAAACCAGAATTAATATGATTGGTCTTTTCTAAGAATATTGAAGTATTACCACACTTTTAATTGCAAGGATGAATTTAAAACAAATAAAAGAGCTCCGGTAAAATTACAGGAGCTCTTTTTATAAAGTAAACCGTAATATTCTAACCTTTTACGCTAGCTAATTTACCGTTCTTAATATTGTTTAATTTCAAATCCTGAAGCACATTTATTGCTTCTTCCACATAAACATCCTTTGCAAGATTATTGTGCCAACGGTCGCGTTTTTCCCTTAAAACAGGGTCTTTTGTGAATAGCTCTTCTTCGTATTTAAGAGATTCAAATGTCAAATGCGAGTCGTAGTCCGATATGGTCTTAAAATATGTTGATTTTTCCTTATCCTTTTTTTCTTCTCTTTTGTAGATATCATAATTCAGTGAAACTACATTTTCATCCTGCTGTTCCTTAAGCCATTTGGCGTTTTCTTCAATTAAAGCTATCTGAGGATTCTCAGCCATGCGCTTGGCACTATTCTCAATTGTAGCCTCATAATCAATATAACCTTCCCAGGGCTCATAATCTGCCGGTGATATTTTATCCCAGTTTAGGGGATTACGCTGATCTCTTTCTCCTAAGTCTATATAACTGTATCTATCCGGAACAACAACATCACTTTTAACTCCTTCCAATTGTGTTGATCCTCCATTTATCCTATAAAATTTTTGAGTTGTTAGTTTAATAGCTCCAAGGTCACCATGCTCATTACTTCTAACAATATTTTCTAAAGGGATTACATTTTGTACTGTTCCTTTGCCAAAAGTCTGTTTACTGCCAATTACTATTGCTCTTTTATAATCTTGCATGGCAGCCGCCAAAATTTCGGAAGCCGAGGCAGAAAGTTCATTCACCAAAATAACCAGAGGTCCCTCCCATTGAATTCTTTCATCCTTATCCTCATATACGTCCTTATCTTTTCCCGAAGACCTGACCTGAACCACAGGACCATCTTTAATAAAAAGACCGGCCATTTCCACCACTGTTTTAAGAGATCCGCCTCCATTATCCCTAAGGTCAATTACAAGGCCTTCTGCACCTTCTTTCTTTAAAAGTTCAACCTCCTTGGCCACATCGGTCGCTGCATTTCTTTCAGCATAATCATTAAAATCGACATAGAATTTAGGAAGGTTAATGATCCCGTATTTTTGATTCTCTTTTGTAACCGTCGCAGATTTAGCATAACTCTCTTCAAGTTCAACTACATCTCTTGTAATAGAAATTTCTTCTATGGAGCCATCCACTTTCCTAACAGTTAAATCAACTACCGTGCCCTTTGGGCCTTTAATTAGTTTGATAGCATCATCCAAACGCATCCCGACAATATTTACCGGTAATTCTCCGTCCTGGCCAACTTTTAATATTTCATCACCTACTTCCAGTTGCTGATCCCTCCAAACAGGTCCGCCAGAAATAATCTCAACAATCTTTGCACCCTCAGGTTTCTTCTGCAATCTTGCCCCAATGCCTTCAAATTTACCAGACATACTAATATCAAATTTATCTTTATCCTCCGGAGCGAAGTAGTAAGTATGAGGGTCAAACTCATCAACAATTGTATTGATATAATATACAAACCAGTCTTCCCGCTTAAGGTCGTCTACAAAGTCAAAGTATTCATCCAAAGTCTTTTTCGTAGATTCTCTGGCCTCTAATTCCATTTGTTCTTTCGACTTAATTTCTTTATCGGAATCATCTTTCTTATTTTGTTCCTGCTCCTTAAACTTGGAATCAAAAGTTCCAATGGTGGCATATTTTAGTTGTTTCCTCCATCGCTCTTTAAGTTCATTTCTGGTTGCTGCAAATGTCTGGTCTTTATAATCTATATTAATGGATTCTTCGATTGAATAGTCGAAAGGATCACTTAAAACCTCCGCATAAAGCGATTTGGCATTTTCCATTCGCTTCATAAATCTTGAATAAACGATATTAAAAAAGGATATATCTGTATTTCTTATCTGATCGTCTATTTGAAATTTGTATTTTTCAAATTCCAAAATATCCTCTTCCAGAAAATATCTTTTTGTAGGGTCAATAACATCGATAAAATCTTCAAAAACACTAGCGGAGAAATCATCATTAATTTCCTTAGGTTCGTAATGTCCTCGTTCTAAAATATAGGTAATAAGATCTAAGAGTAATTTATCCTTATCATCATTTTCAAATGACTTATTGGTAAAACTGCATGAGGCAACTGCAATAAGTATTACCAAAAATCCAAGTATGAGGTTTCTTTTCATATATTTTTTTTTAGGTGTGGTTACAATTAACCCACTTAATAATAAACTTAATCTAATTACAAAAAGTTGACAAAGCCAACGAATTCCCTAAGATACTGAAAAAACCATGCCACTTTGCAAGCTCATAGCATTAATTTTTTGTTAAACACCATTAGGATTTGTTTCCAACAAGCTTTAATAATCAACTAGTTGTGCTTGATTTTTCGGTAAAGAGGAATCATGTTCAGGAACTTACCATAACTATTGTTTTTGAACAGGGCCTCCATTAGCGCGCCATAATAACATATTAAAAACGTATTTTTACCACAGAAAGTATACAGTATGCAAAAACCCCTTATTCTGGTAACCAATGACGATGGAATAACGGCTCCTGGTTTAAGAGCTTTGGTTCGTTACATGAAGGAAATTGGAGAAGTTGTTGTCGTGGCACCAGATAGCCCACAATCGGGAATGGGCCATGCTATAACACTTGATAATACCCTTTACTCTAAGAAAGTTACCATAGATCTTGAAAATGGCGGACAAGAAGAGTACAGCTGTAGTGGGACTCCTGCCGATTGCGTAAAATTGGCACTTCAGGAGATACTGGGGAGAAAACCTGACCTATGCGTTAGCGGAATAAATCACGGTTCTAATTCCTCTATAAATGTTATCTACTCAGGAACAATGAGTGCAGCCATCGAAGCAGGAATTGAAGGCATACCTGCCATTGGATTTTCATTATGTGATTATTCCTGGGAAGCCGATTTTAAGACCTCCGAAACGGCAGTTAAAAAAATTGTTGTAGAAGCACTAAGCAATGGAATTCCTAAAGGGGTAGTTCTCAACGTAAATATCCCAAAAACAAATAGCGAAGGCTTAAAAGGAATAAAAGTGTGCCGCCAGGCAAGAGCCAATTGGAAGGAAAAATTTGATAAACGAACTAATCCAATGGGCAAAGACTATTATTGGCTCACCGGTGAATTTGAACTATTAGATAAAGGTGAAGACACCGATGAATGGGCCTTAAGCAATGGCTATATTTCGGTCGTTCCTACACAGTTTGATTTAACAGCACATCATGTCATACAGGATATAAACAACTGGTCTTTAAATGAATCATAAAAAGGAAATATTAATTGGCTTCGCAGTAGGTATTATTGCCAATGTTACGGGTACACTTTTGTACATACTTTTGTTTTCTGATTTTGGCATTATGGAAACATTCAAGGCAGCAATTGAACAAGGGCATATTGGTAGTTTATTGGCCTTGGGCGCAATTCTAAATCTGATCGCCTTTTTTGGCTTTCTAAAAATTAGAAGGGATCAAAGAGCAAAGGGAGTATTGATCGCCACTTTACTCACTGCTTTGGTTATTCTTTATTATAAGATTTTCTAAAATGAAGTATTATATCATCGCCGGTGAAGCTTCCGGGGATTTGCATGGATCAAATCTTATTAAAGCAATTCTTGCTAAAGATACCAATGCCAAAATTCGTTGTTGGGGTGGTGATCAAATGCAAAAAGCCGGAGGTACACTTGTGAGGCATTATAAGGAAATGGCTTTCATGGGTTTTGCAGAGGTTCTTAGCAATCTTAACACCATCTTTAAAAATATTAAATTCTGCAAGGAAGATATCGAATCTTATAATCCGGATGTAATAATTTTTATTGATTATTCTGGTTTTAATTTGAGAATTGCACGCTGGGCAAAAGAAAATAAATACCGTACTAACTACTACATTTCACCTCAAATATGGGCTTCAAGAGAAGGTAGGATCAAAAATATCAAAAGAGACATTGATGCCATGTATGTCATTCTGCCATTTGAAAAGAATTTCTATGAAAAGAAACACAATTACCCTGTACATTTTGTGGGGCATCCATTAATTGATGCGATTGGACAAATTGAAATTGGCAATGAACAAGAGTTTAGAAAGGAACATGATCTGGATCCGCATAAACCAATTATTGCACTCCTTCCCGGTAGCAGAAAACAGGAGGTTAGGCAAATGCTTGGCCTGATGTTAAAGATTACAGATTCATTTTCAGCATATCAGTTTGTTATAGCAGGAGCTCCGAGCCTGGACATTGATTTCTATTCAGAATTCTTAAAAAATTATGACGTAAGCCTTGTTTTTGACAAATCCTACGAATTGTTGAGCCATTCACATGCGGCTCTGGTAACCAGCGGCACTGCTACCCTTGAAACCGCTTTATTTAAAGTCCCTCAGGTTGTATGCTACAAAGGCAACTGGATTTCCTATCAGATTGCGAAACGAATAATTACCTTAGATTATATTTCACTGGTTAATTTGATTATGGACAAAGAAGTAGTAAAAGAACTGATTCAGGCAGATTTGACTTCACAAAACCTGAGCCGTGAGTTGTCTAGAATCCTTGATGGTCCCATGCGCGAAGCACAATTAAAGGCTTATAAAGAGCTGGAAAAAAAGCTGGGCGGCAAAGGCGCAAGTGACAAAGCTGCTGCACTTATTATAGAAAATGCTTAATTTTAGTTCCTGGTAGATCATTTATATCCCCGGATGAACAGAAAGATTTTTGTTTTTTTTATTATTATACTCCTGACCGGATGTGGCGTCGTTAAAAAGAAAACCACCTATGGCAAGGAACGAACTGTTACAGTTGCGGCTGCAGAAAAAGATACTGTAGCACAAGCGAACAACTTTCCAGATTCTGAAAAGACTATTGTTGTCCTCGAAAAGGCAGATTTAATTATAAATACTGCTATGGCCTACTCAGGTGTTCGCTATCGGTATGGAGGGACAACAAAAAAGGGTATGGATTGCTCCGGTCTGCTATATGTTTCTTTTGGCGAAAATGATATTCCTTTGCCCAGGATCTCCTATCAAATGGCTGATGAGGGTAAGAAAATTAAATTGAACAAAGTCACCAAAGGAGATCTTTTATTCTTTAAAACCAGTAAGAAAGGAAAAAAAATTAATCATGTCGGACTTGTTGTTGCAGTAGACGGGCGTGATATAAGATTTATTCATGCCACCTCTTCAAGAGGAGTTATTGTTTCTTCTTTACAGGAAGGTTTCTGGAACTATGCCTTTGTAAAGGCCACCAGAGTCCTTTGATTGCATACTGCATTTTATAAGGGTTGTTTTACCAAATTATCCATTTCAATTAAATTTTCCTGACTGAACTTAACATTCAGTACCCAACGCTACTTTATGAGCTGGTACAATCAACCAAATAATCTCCATGAAATTATTGGATTTTATTCCGGTAAAACTTACTCTGTTTTTGATTTTAGGAATACTTATAGGGTATTATAACAATATTTCCCTTTGGTTATCTGCAAGTCTTACCGGTGTGTTTATCGTTATACTGGGTATATCCTGGACTCGTAAAAACATTCTGGATAATTTGCCTTTCGGTATTTTTTCTTTATTGTGCACAATTTGTATAGGGCTAATGGCTGTGGCCCTAAACTTACCTGAAAACAATGCAAAATATTACGGCAACTTTAAGCTTCCCACTGAACAATATTTACATCTTAAAATCCATGAAATCCTAAAATCAAATAGCTACAATGAACGCTATATAGCTAAAGTCATTAAGATTGACGGTATAGAATCAAATGGAAGAATACTTTTTATTTCTAAAAAAGACACTATAAACCATAAATTCAAAGTAGATGATGAGATTTATACGCTAAATCTGATTGATGAAATCGGTTTGCCTCTAAATCCATATGAATTTAATTATCACAATTATCTTGAAAAACTGGGAATTAACTATCAACTTAAATTGAACAGTCGGGATTATTTCATCAAAAAAGATCCTTCTTCAACTTTATTAGGTTTGACTGCAGCCTTAAGACAAAAAATTATATCGGGCCTTAAGAAATCGAATTTTGGTGAAGGCGAGCTTGGAATTATACAGGCCTTGCTTCTGGGACAACGCCATGAATTAAGTGAGGAAGTGTATACTAATTATAAGAACGCCGGCGCTGTACATATCCTTGCAGTTTCGGGTTTACATATTGGAATAGTTTTATTGTTATGTAAATTCCTGCTAAAACCTTTAGAACGGTTACCCAGGGGAAAGACATTTGTCTTGATAATTACCGTGAGCTTTTTATGGGGATATGCCTTCCTGGCTGGTTTATCACCTTCAGTTATAAGAGCAGTAAGCATGTTCTCTTTCGTTGCCTACGCTTTGTATTTGAACCGGCCTACCAGCTCATTTAATATTCTCGCCTTATCCATGTTTTTTATTTTGTTGACCTATGATCCAATGCTATTGTTTCAAGTGGGGTTTCAATTGAGTTATGCAGCTGTTTTTTGTATTTTTTGGTTATTCCCCAAGCTACAGCACTTCTGGAATCCCGAAAATTTTGTTCTTAAAAAATGCTGGCAATTATTATCAGTTTCTTTAGCTGCACAAATTGGTGTACTGCCGCTAAGCCTTTTTTATTTTCACCAGTTCCCAAGTCTATTTTTTATCTCTAATCTCTTGATTATACCATTTTTGGGAGTAATCCTGGGAATGGGCTTTCTTATCATAGCCCTTACGCTTACAGATTTGCTGCCAAATAAATTGTCTGAAATATATAATGAACTCATTAATATGATGAATCAGGTTATTGAATGGGTAGCCCAACAGGAATCCTTTATTTTCAAGGATATTCCATTTGATTTTGTACAACTTGTTCTAAGCTATCTTTTAATTTTTACCGTGGTATATAGTCTCAAAGAGAAGAAATTTCAAAACATTCTTGCAGTAGGTTTATCTGTTATTGCTATCCAATTATGGTTTGTTTCTTCTACAATAATAAAAAGCAGGGAAGAGAAAATTATCATTTTACATAAAACCGGGACTTCCGCACTACTGTATAAGAATGGAATTTCCCTTGAAGTTAATTGCTCAGATTCTGCCACTGTGATTAGCATGATCAAACATCTTATGGTAGAAGAAAACATTCAAAAAGTTAATTACAAAACCTTAAAAAACAGCTATCGAATCAAAGACCACAGTTTATTAATCTTGAATAAACCTGAGATGATACTCCATAAATTACCGAAACCAGATTATGTCTTACTCAATAATTCACCCAAAGTAAATTTTAACCGATTCCTGGACTCCGTCAAACCTAAAAGCATTATTGCAGATGGAAGCAATTATTGGAGTGATATCAAAAGATGGCAAAAATCGTGTTCTGACCGAAAACTACTATTTCACTATACGGGTGAAAAAGGGGCATTTATTCTGGAAATAGAATAAATCAGCGCACCCCATGCATAAGTCTCTTTAAAACCGGATTTAGAACTATAGAAATAACACCAAAAGCAATAGGTACCAGGGTAAACATCAGAAAGAATGTACTTAAAGAATATTGTTCTGAAATTTTATCTATCATTCCGCCCATAGTACCTGCAGTCTTTTGTCCTATGGCTATTGCAAGATACCAAATACCGAACATAAAGCCAATCATCCTGGCAGGGACCAGTTTACTCAGATAAGACAGGCCCACGGGTGAAAGACATAATTCGCCCATGGTATGAAGCAAATAGGCCAGAATAAGAAATATCATACTTACTGAAGCCGTTTTTGAACCCTGTAGAACACCGGCAGAACCATATGACAAGATTGCAAATCCAAGACCTAAAAGTATTAATCCCAGACCATATTTCATGGCAGCACTAGGATTATATTTGCTTTCCCACCACCTTGAGAATAATGGGGCTAGAGTAATTATAAAAAAGGAGTTTAAAATTCCAAACCATGATGCATCGATCTGGTTTCCCTCTTGTGAAAATTTATCAAACAACCTATAAACAACTAATCCCCAAATCCCTACAAATGCCAATGCCAAAACAATATTTGATAAGCCAATACGGGAATACGTTTTTTTAAACAATAGATATAAAACCCATGTAATAATTATGAGAGGTACAGTTGTGAGAAGGGCATCCACTATTTTGAAAACCATGGCCGCTGATCCTACCAAATTTCTATTGGTGTAATCTCTTGCAAACAAAGTCATAGATCCTAACGCCTGTTCAAAGGCTGCAAAGAAAATTACAGTAAAAATTCCAAAGAAAACAACTGCAATAATCCTGTCTCTTACCAAAGGAATATATCTCGAAATCCTTGAAACAAGAAGAATAAGGAACAAAACTAATGCAAAGAGTACTATAAAATTAGAACCTGATAAACCCCAGATCTCAAAAGGCAATAAATCTTCTCCACTTATTTTCTCAATCGGGTCGTTAAAGAGGTAAAGCAATCCGCCAACTGAGGAAAGGACGATAAGTATATAGTCAAAAGTTAAAAACGGATTTAATTTTTCCACCGCCTTTTCTTCTTCAATAGTTTTGGGAGACTCTTCATTAATGTTTTGTGGCAATTCTACTTCATATATTTTGCTAGGTTTGCCGCCAACACTGCCAAACAAGTTTTTAGCCAGTAAAAATTGCATCATCCCTAAAAACATAAAAATACCTGCCAGCCCAAAGCCCCAGGACCAACCAAAATTTTCTGCTAAATACCCGCATAGCATCATCCCAAAAAAAGCTCCGGCATTTACACCCATATAAAAAATAGTATAGGCCCCATCTTTTTTAGATTCTTTGCCTTTATACATTTCGGAAATAATAGAAGTAATATTGGGTTTAAAAAAACCGGTTCCGATAACTAAAAAAGCAAGACCCAGATAAAAAGTAGTAGTAGTTTCTAATGCCATAAAAGCATGACCCAGAGTCATAATAGCACAACCTATTACGACCGCTATGCGATATCCCGTAAGTTTATCGGCAATATAACCTCCAATAATTGGTGTTAAATAAAGTAAAGAAGCATAGGTGCCAATAAGTGCCAGGGCATGTTCGCGTGGCCAATCCCAACCCGGATTATCACTGGCAAACGGTGCAGTAAGAAAAAGGATTAAAAGAATACGCATTCCATAAAATGAAAAGCGTTCCCACATTTCTGTAAAAAATAAGACCATTAATCCTGCCGGATGGCCTAAGACCTTATCCTTAAACAGATTCTCGATATCAGTACTCATTTATTTTGGTTTGGTTTGTTAACAGTATATATGATAAATTTCCTAAAACAGATCCTTAATGCGCGACGGCCCCTTCATCCTCTTCAGCTCCATGAGTTAACCTTTTTAAAGGTTTCAGGATAATGATCACAAGTAGCCCAAAGGCCACACAAAAGATAGTAATCCCCGCAAAGATATTAATCTCACCGGCCTCTGCGGCCGATTCCCCAATTAATCCGGCAACCTTATTCCCCAACCCGGTAGCAGCAAAATAAACCCCCATCATAAGGGCACCATAACGAACCGGGGCCAGTTTGGTAATAAAAGAGAGCGCAACCGGAGAGGCGCATAACTCTCCTATTGTGTGGAAAAGATAGGCCAGCGCTAACCAGTATAAGGCGGATTTACCCAGAGTTTCATACTGCATAGAAGCAAACACCATAAAAACGAATCCCAAGCCCATGATGATAACTCCATTGGCCATTTTAAAAAGGGAAGATGCTTCTTTTCCTCTGTGCTTCCACCACATCCAGAAATTAGCCACGGGTACGGCAAATACTATAATATAAAATGGATTGAAAAACTGGAAAGCCGCTGCGGGAATTTGATAGCCAAATAAGAAGCGGTCCGTCCTATTCTCAGCATACAAATTCATCAGGCCGCCAGCCTGTTCAAAAGCTCCCCAAAAGACAATTACAATAATAAAGGAAAGAAGCAGTACCAAATAACGATCCTTTTCTACTTGAGTATGAAGGTCCTGATATATGGTAAACATCATTCCTACGACAACAGACAGGAAAATAAAGAAAATTATATAGGCTAGTCTTTGATCTTCAATAAAATACCATGCTACAAAGCTAGAAGCCACCGCTAATATTAAGGTAATAGTCAGCGGAATACGAGTACTGAATTGTTGCATAAAAATATCCTTTATGGACACATCATCACTATTCACCTCTTTTTCTTTGGGTTTATTCCCTACGGTTACAAGATATTTTTGACCTGATAGATAGATAACTTGCCCCAGGACCATTCCTATAGCAGCCAGTCCAAATCCTGCATGCCATCCCCACATGTCGGCTACCCAGGCTACTACCAGGGCTGCCAGGGCTGCTCCGGTATTTATGCCAATATAAAAAATTGAGAATCCCTTATCCCGGCGTTCGTCTCCTTGTCGGTACAACCCTCCAACCAGAGTGGAAATATTGGGTTTAAGCATCCCTACCCCGGCGATGATAAGTCCTAAGCCCGAATAAAAGGCCCACATGAGCTCTATAGATAAAATACCATGCCCTGCTACCAGTAAAAAGCCACCTATCATGACTGCCCTTTTTTGTCCTATAATCTTATCTGCTATAATACCTCCTGGAATAGAAGCTACATAGACCAACATGGTATACCAGCCGTATAAGGATAAAGCCTCTCCGTCTAACCAGCCTAGTCCGGGGTTTTCGCCCCTCGTTTGTGCAGTCAGGTATAACACCAGGATGCCTCTCATGCCATAGTAGGAGAAACGCTCCCACATTTCAGTCATAAACAGAATATACAGCCCTGTAGGGTGTCCAAAGAGTTCTCGCTGATGTACTGGTTTTTTTGTAGTAGCCATTGCTTGTTTTGGTTTATTACAGATTGTTATTTATAAAATTGGTCATTTTAGTATATAAATGCAGTCTGGTATTTCCCCCATAAATACCATGGTTCTTGTCGGGATAAATTGCCCAGTCAAATTGTTTATTGGCCTGGATAAGGGCTTCTATCATTCTCATGCTATTCTGCACATGTACATTATCATCGCCGGAACCATGCACCAACAAATAATCCCCCTTTAATAACTGGGGATAATTAAAAGGTGAATTTTCATCGTAACCTCCGGGATTCTCGGCCGGAGTTCTCATAAATCGTTCTGTATAAATTGTGTCATAAAAACGCCAACTGGTAACAGGTGCAACTGCAATAGCCATTTCAAAGGTATCACTGCCTTTCAGAAGGCAGTTTGTAGACATATGCCCCCCAAAACTCCAACCCCAAATCCCAGTTCTTTCGGGGTCTATAAAGGAATATTCGCTTAGTTTTTTGGCGGCGGCAATTTGATCCTCTGTTTCGTATTTAACCAAATTCAAATAAGTTACTTTCTTAAAATCACGTCCCTTAAAGCCAGTACCTCTGCCATCTATACAAGCAATAATATATCCCTGTGAAGCCAGAATCTGATGCCAATAGTCATTTGAACCCAGCCAGGTATTGGCTACTTGTTGAGAGCCCGGTCCGCTATACTGAAACATCAGTAAAGGATATTTTTTGGAAGGATCAAAATCTTTCGGTTTCACCATCCACATATTCAATTCATTACCGTTGACCGATATTGTAGAAAATTCCTTCGGACTCATTTCATATCCTGACAGTTTGTTAGAAAGCTTCTTATTATCCAGGATATCTTTTAATTTAACACCCGATTTAGCCTTGTGAAGTGTAAATTGATTAGGTGTAGTGGCGTTGGAAAACTCATTTATGAAATAAGTAAAATCTGCACTAAACTTGGCAGAATTAGTCCCTTTGTTGGAAGACAACCGCTTCTTATTCTTAGCGTTAATATCTATACCATAGACATCTCTGTTTATTGACCCATTTTCCGTTGATTGGTAATAAATTCTATCCTCGTTTGGATCATATCCATAGTAATTGGTCACTTCCCAATCGCCCCTGGTAATCTGGTTAACTAATTCCCCGCTTTTGGAATGCAGGTAAATGTGGTTATATCCTTCCTTTTCACTCGTCCAGATAAAGCTGTCATCAGGCAGAAAAGTGATGTTATCCGTAACATCCACATATGCCTGGTCCTTTTCCTGAAGTAAAAGAGATACTGTATTGTTTTGCAGGTTTATGGCATATAAATTTAAATTATTTTGGTGCCTGTTTAAAGTTTGAACACTTACATGATTTGAATTGTTCATTCGGGTTATCCTGGGAATGTAATAGGAGTCCGGGAGTGAAATTTTTGAAATTTTCTTTGATGCAATATCATAGGAATGCAAGGTGACAACAGAATTATTTTCACCGGCTTTGGGATACTTAAAGATATATTGAAAAGGATATAAGTCCGTTCCATAAACATCCATAGCAAATTCGGGAACGTTGGTCTCATCAAATCTTAAAAAAACAATTTTTGTACCATCTGAGTTCCATTCAAATGCCCTTACAATTTTAAATTCCTCTTCATATACCCAATCTGCTATACCATTAATAATACTATTCTTTTCCCCGTCAGAAGTTATTTTTACTATGTTGCCGTCTGCGATAGTAAAAAGATATAAATTATTATTGTTTGCAAAGACTACTTTATCACCATCGGGTGAAAAGGTGGGTTCCTGAATCCATGTATCTGCTATTTGGGTTATATTTTTAGTGATTAGATCATAAATATAATAGATACCCACTTTGGAGCGCCTGTATATTGGTGCCTCTTCTGTCGCCAGTAATACTTTAGACTCGTCCGTGCTAAAGGAATATGAACTAAATGCTGCTTTTGAAGGTATCTGCTGCGAAGAGACCACAGTTTCTAATTTCTCTAAAGTATTATAATCATATTTATCAATGCTGACAATACCTGAGACTTGATCTGTATTTAGTACTGTATAGTGTTTCCCATTTTTTAAAGGATAAATGGCTTCCATGCCTTGGGTTGCATAGTCTCCTGACCAAAGTTCTTCAAGAGATAAGGTTTTTTGTTGCGCAGGTGCGTAATTAATAAAGCAAATGACAAGAAAAATCAGAACGAAAGATTTATTCATAAAATCTGAAAAATTGATTATAAACTACCAAGTTTACTAATATTTTTGCGAAAAAAATAACTTTAAACTTAAAATATTGCAACTTTATACCCTAATACCGGGTATGAAGAAACCCCTGGATATAATTGTGTAATCACTATCTTTGCCCATATAGAATAATAGCTTATGACAACACCAATCCAGGGTTTTTCCAAACTTTCCAAAGAAGAAAAAATCAATTGGATTGCCGATAATTACACTGATAATTCGGATACCACAAAACAAATTCTTAAAAAATACTGGAATGCAGATAATAAGTTGCAAAAACTCCATGACGAGTTCATAGAGAATACCATTAGCAACTATTACCTGCCTTTTGGGATCGCACCAAATTTTCTTATTAATGATAAACTATATGCCATTCCAATGGCCATTGAAGAAAGTTCTGTTGTTGCAGCAGCAAGTAAAGCTGCCAAATTTTGGCTTGATAAGGGAGGATTTAAGACTAAAGTACTAGGAACCCAAAAGATAGGACAGGTTCATTTTATCTTCAAAGGCCCTTCTGAGAAGTTGCAGGAATTTATTGATGAAATAAAACCAATTTTAATTAATGATTCTAATTCCATCACCCTAAATATGGAAAAACGCGGGGGTGGTATAACATCAATAGAACTTAGGGATCAAACACATAAAATTGATAATTACTATCAGTTGCATTGTAAATTTGAAACCCTTGATGCTATGGGTGCAAATTTTATCAACTCCTGCTTAGAACAATTTGCTGCCACCCTGAAAAGAGAAGCCCAAACCTGTACGCTGTTTAATGAAGATGAAAATGGGGTAGAAGTGGTTATGAGCATTCTTTCAAACTATGTTCCCGAATGCCTTGTTCGTGCAGAAGTCAGTTGCCCGATTAGCGAATTAGAGACAGAGCAGTCTGTTTCTCCAAAAGAATTTGCTGAAAAAATGGTAAGGGCAGTAAATATTGCAAATGTTGAACCCTATAGAGCGGTAACGCACAATAAGGGAATAATGAACGGCATTGATGCAGTTGTACTGGCTACGGGGAACGATTTCAGAGCTGTAGAAGCCGGTGTCCACGCTTATGCAGCAAAAGATGGATCTTATAAAAGTCTTACACATGCCTCTCTTGAGGACGGTATCTTCAAATTTTGGATCGAAGTACCACTGGCCCTTGGAACCGTGGGAGGGCTTACCAGATTGCACCCTCTGGTAAATCTAGCTCTGGAGATTTTGCAAAAACCATCAGCCCGTGAATTAATGCAAATTGTAGCGGTGGCCGGATTAGCGCAGAATTTTGCAGCGGTGAGATCGTTAGTCACGACCGGAATTCAGGAAGGCCATATGAAAATGCATTTGCTGAATATTCTTAATCAGATGAGTGCCTCAGATGATGAAAAGAGAACTTTAGTGGCCTATTTCAAAAAAAATGCTGCCACTCATAATGCTGTTGTTGAAGCACTGCAAAATTTACGGAATAAACTATGACTCAACGGTTCTACAGCAATGGAAAATTGCTACTAACTGGCGAGTACGCAGTTCTTGACGGTGCTTTATCCTTTGCATTACCTACCAAATACGGGCAAACCTTAACTATAAATGAGGTTGATTCTCCATTACTCTTTTGGACAAGCCTGGATGAAAAGGGTAAAAAATGGTTTCATACTTCGCTGCACCTGGATCTTTTTCGGAATTCAGAAGTGGAAGTTTCGAATGAATTGGAAAACCAGCCAGAATCTGAAAATAAAGTATCTGAAATGCTATTCAGAATTTTGCTTGAAGCAAAAAAAATGAATCCCGATTTCTTAATGGGGGATATTGGATATGAAGTTGAAACAACTTTGAGTTTTCCCAGGGAATGGGGTCTTGGATCTTCCTCGACCCTCATCAATAATGTAGCGCAATGGGCCAAAGTTGATCCTTTTGCCCTTTTATCAAAAACTTTTAATGGAAGTGGTTATGATATTGCCTGTGCACAGCATAATCATCCAATTCTATATCAACTAAAAGGTGGAGAACCATTTATAAAAGAAATCGAGTTTAACCCTCCGTTTAAAGATGCATTATACTTTGTACATCTCAACAGAAAGCAAAACAGCAGAGAGGGAATAACCAGATATAGGGAAAAGGAATTTGATAAAGAAACTTTAATTAAGAGCATTTCAGATTTAACTAAAGAATGCACTAGTTGTATTGAAATAAGTAGGTTCAAAGAATTAATGAACAAACATGAATTACTTTTGGCAGACATCCTTAAACTAACACCTGTGAAGGATAAATTATTTAAGGGTTTTGAAGGGTCTGTAAAAAGTTTAGGGGCATGGGGCGGCGACTTCGTGCTTGCCATAGGGGATAATAATACTCCTGACTATTTTATTAAGAAGGGGTATAAGACCGTAATTCCATATAAAGAAATGATACTATAAAAAAAGCTTCTCAAATGAGAAGCTTTTGTATTATAATGAATTTATTAAAAACTATATCTGCAAACTTTAATTGCCAAACAATAGTATTCTTAATAGAAAGTTGCTCTGTTATCTACAATCTCTGCATTTTCCTTCAAGGCATCGAACACACTTGTGTTTACCCGGGTTCCATTTGAAGCCTGCAAGGAATTGGCGAAAGTGGTATAATTTTCCAGCTTAGGGCCTTCTTCCTTTTTGGTCACTTCTATCTTAAAAACTCCGGTCTCTCCTTCAATAAGATCTGAAACACTCCCCTGAGGTAAAGCAAAAGCAGTACCCACAACCAAAGGCTCTCTTCCAGCGCCTGGTATTGTTGGGGTTTTAACCGTTAATGCAGAAGCAGATGATACATTGGTGTTGTTGTCTGAAGCTAAATCTTCCAAAGATTTTCCCTGGTTTTGAGAAATAATCTTCGCCGCTTTTTTTCTTTTCCTGATTAATGGAAGAACAGAAGCGGAAGCATCTTCAGCAGTCATTAATCCTTCTTCATACTTTGCTGTTAGCTGCACAACAGCATAGCCGTTGCTAATTCCAAACCTTTTGATATCTCCTATTTCCGTTTCCGAATTAAATGCCCACTGCACAATAGACCTCTGGTTTGAAAGTCCCGGAAGATTTTCGTCCAATTCATTTATTTTATTAACTGGCCTTACTACGTATTCATTTTCTTTTGCCAAATCAGTAAAAGACTTTTCTGATGAGGTTGCCGCCATTTCAAATTTAGTAGCATCCGTAAAAAGTGCATTTAGTGTTTCGTCTGAAGCTTCTATTTCCCTGCTTAGTGTTGCCAATTGAACAAGATCCTGCTTATCATCTACCCGAACAATATGATATCCAAATTCTGTTTCAACCAATCCGATATGACCTACCGCATTTCCAAATGCAAAATCATTAAACTTTGGGGTCATTACCCCTTCCTGAAAGTAACCCAGGTCACCCCCCCTTGGTGCAGAGGGCCCGTCAGAATTATCCCTTGCCAGCTGGGTGAATACAGCTCCTTCTGCTTTCGCTTGTCTTAGCAAATCGTTTGCTATGGACTCAGCCTCTTCTTTGGTTCTCTTAATTTCTGGGTTAGCCCTTTCGGCCCCTTCCCAAGTAATCAGAATATGACTGGCCTTTACAGATCCATTGGGTTTTTTATTGACCATTTTGGTGATTTTCCAACTCTCTCCATCATTGTAAGGTCCAAATAACTCACCAATATTTAAACCCATTAGGGTATCAGCAAATTTTAATGGAAGCTCATTTTTCGACTTATAAATAGTATCAAATTTGATGTCCGAATTTCTATCAAGAAAAGCTGCGTTATCGGTGGTATTTCTAAAGCCGGGAATGGTGTCTGTTTCATCGCGTTCTTCAAAATATTCTACCGTATCGCCAAGAAGCTTTGTTATCTGATCTTTTATAAGGGCTACATCGTCATCAGAAGCTTTATCTTCAAAATAAACAAATTGAATATCTCTTGACCTTTGCTGCTTGTAGTCTTGCTGGTGTTCATTGATATAGTCCGTAATTTCCTTTTTAGTAACTATAAAAGCACTATCGGGCATTGAATTGTAGGGAATTCTTACATATCTGATATCTACCTTATCTGTACTTAACTTATAATCCAATTCTCCCTCTTTCAATGTGGCGCCAACTCCTGCTCTGATTAAATTGAAATAGGTTTGCTCCTTTGCACTTTGAATGATTGCTTCTTCGTCCTGCAGCCAGTCGTTATATTGGGCAGGTGCATTGATTTTTAATTCAGAAATAAAATCCCGAAACTTGGTTTCATCAAATATTCCATTCTCATCTGTAAATTGCGGGTTTTGAGCTATCCCGGGGCTCGATTTAATTACGTTAATAATCTGGTCCTGCTCAATAGAAATACCCAGATCCTCTATCTGTTGCCCCAAAATAGTGTTTCGTTCTACCTGGTTCCAAACAGAATTTACTAATTGCATAGATGAATTTGTTGGCCCCGACCTTCTTGACGCCCTCTCAATCTTTCGTCTAAAGTCATCGATGGAAATTTCGTCTCCATTTATTTCACCTACAGCAGACCCAACTTTTCCACCAGAAAAATCATTGCTGGTAAAAATTCCAGAAATAACGAACGCAAATAAAGCCATCCCAATAATCAGGATTAATACAGTAGTTCGTTTTCTAATATTCTCTAGAATTGCCATTTTTTGTTTATTTAAAATCAGTTGGCGAAATTAGTATATTCCATCAAGAAATAAAAACTTAAAGTAGGCTATCTGACTGATATTTATAGGACTAATCCTTTTCCTTGACCTCAAGTGTCACCAAATCTATTTTTGTGCTGGAAACTTCAAGGATAGTAAACAAATAATGATCTATCAGTATTTCAGAATCCTGGTCAGGGATCTCACCAGTTTCATTTACAATAAGCCCTCCAAGTGTTTCGTATTCCTCACTTTCAGGAAGTTCTAGCTTATATTGTTCATTTAGGTAATCTACTTCCAGCCTGGCTGAAAATTTATAGGTATTGCTATTTAGCTGTTCTTCAACTAAATCTGTTGAATCATGTTCATCCTCTATTTCTCCAAAAAGTTCCTCAACAATATCCTCAACCGTCATTATTCCCGAAGTTCCACCATACTCATCGAGTACTACAGCAATACTTTTTCTTCTTTTTGTCAAAACGTTGAGGATATCCTGGATTAACATAGTTTCCGGTACGAATTCTACCGGCAGGAGAATACTTTTTATTGTCTTTGGCTTTTTAAATAACTCATAAGAATGGGCGTACCCAATAATGTTATCTATGGTGTCTTTAAATACTAATATTTTTGATAAGCCGGTTTCGGTAAAAAGTTTAGCCAGATTTTTTGGTGTTTCGTGCAATTCCACCGCTATAATCTCAGTCCTGGGAACCATAACTTCCCTTGCCTTAACTGCTGAAAATTCAAGAGCATTCTGAAAGATCTGTATCTCAGAATCTATATCATCTTCTTCCTTCACAGTTTCCATTTGTTCAGTAATATAGTCTCCCAATTCAATCTTGCTAAATGCCAGTTGCACCTGGTCTCCATCAGTCTTAAAAAAGACTTTGAGAAGTACATCGGAAACTTTAATGACAAAATCAGAAACGAAAGAGAATAATAAATAGAAAAAATAAGCAGGAGCTGCAAAAATTTTCAGCAGCTTGTTTGCATAAATCTGAAAAAGCACCTTAGGCAAAAACTCTGCAGTGAGCAAAATTATAATTGTAGAGATCAGTGTCTGGGTTAACAGGCTGAAGTCAGTAAACATAAGATGCACAAAGTTATTACCAGAGGGTAATTTGGTTTGGAACCAATTCATCAATAACTCTCCCATGAACAAACCATATACCACCAGAGCAATATTATTTCCGATAAGCATGGTAGCAATAAACTTTGAAGGTTTATTGGTTAAGCGGGTAAGTATCTGTGCAAGAAGACCTTCCTGTTTTTTTTCAATTTCTATATGAATCTTATTCGCGGAGATAAAGGCAATCTCCATTCCTGAAAAGAATGCAGATAACACCAAGCAAATACAAATGATAAGTATGCTAGAATCCAAGGCTATTGCTGATTATCCCGTTTTCGCTTTTCGAAACGTTTTCTATAGTTACGTCTAAAAATAAACATTCCTATAGAGACGATCGCAAAGAAAATAAAGATGTATGTACCCTCTCTGTCACTATTCCAAAGTTCAATTGTCTTATATACTGATATAATTGCCACCACCAGGTACAAGTATTCAGTATATCTCAGTATTTTAATCATGTTTGATCTTCCTTAATTGTGATTAATCCATAAGTCTTATGGGCATTGAAGAAGCTGAAGTCTTTATTGAAATCCATTCCCTCACCATCCATAATTGTTCCATCTTCCGGATTAGTGAATTTAAATTTTCGTTGGGTAAAAATCCATTCATTTGTCTGATCATAAAAAAGCTGGGGAGCTTCGAGCTTTTTTCCATCATGAGATTCAATTACAACATTACCCTGAAGGTCTATTAAATTAGTGTTGGAATAAATAATTCCGTAATCGGCCTTAATCGTACTTTTGTTGTCTTCTGCATCAAACAAATCCACTTCTAATCCATTTGGAAAAGTCCTGAATTTAAATCTCATATTGTCATAGTCTTCGCTTAACGGGCTTTTTAAAATAGCAATAACTTTAGATTTTTTGGTGTCTTCGCTTTCCAATTTCTCAGGAGTCTCTGTATAAGTAAGAACGAAATTCTGAGCTACTCCCTGAGGATATATGGTTTGCTGCGCTTCTTCTCCAACCCTTTTGTAATTATCCTTACAGCCATAAAACAACAATGCCATAGAAAATACCATGGCAATGTTAATTAATTTATTTCCGTAAAGACTATGCATTGTTAAAGATTAGGCACCGTTACACTGCCCCCAACCCAACAACTAAATGCAATTGTTTTACCTGCTAGTCCAGAATTAAAAATATCTGTCTTTGACGGTGCCTTCGCACTGTAGCTAGCTGCAGATTGATTTGCATTTCCGCTTAATGAAGGATCTACTCTACCAGCTTTTCTAGCCATTTCTGCGGCTTTCCAATAAATTGCTCTTTTTTCAAAAGGGGTGCTTCCACAATCATTTGCGCTTGTAGCGTATAAATTTGCTATAAGTAAATATGCCCTGCCGTTTGAAGGATTAGCGTTTATGGCCTTCTGGGCATAACTTCTGGCTGTAGACTTACTTGATCTTCTGTAACTTGTTGCAATTTTATAAGCAATATTGGATTTCTTTTTAGGATCGGACTCTAATTCCAGGGCTTTGTTATAATCTGCTATTGCACCTTTATTATCTCCAGCTTTCTTCTTTAAGGTTCCCCCATATACATAGGCATCTGCAGAAGGATCCAAGGCTAATTGCGCCTCAAATAGTTTTTGGAACATAGGATCATCGATACAGTCTTTGCTAAACATTCTGCCTACTGCTCTTTTAACCCAGGTTACGTCGGTTTTTTTGGATTCAAAATTCCTCTCATACAGAGGAATCAGGTTATCACAATCTGCCAATGCACCTAATTTTGAATCAACACTACCGGCAATCTTTCCATAAGATTCAGAATTCGTAGTTGCTACTTTCAACCTTCTCTTCTCTTTTGAAGTAAGAGTACCCGCCTCTTCCTTTGGAAGTAATTTGCTAATGATATCTGTTAATTTTGCATTCTCTTCTTCTATTTTTTCGGTAACATCATCATAAGTATCAAACACTGCCTGAAGATCTTTTTTTCCTTCATTGTAAAGGTCCACCAAACTAGAAAAATAAAGATAAAGCGCCTTGGGATTTTTAAAATTGGGAGCATCTTGCTCGAAAGCAGCATTTAGCAAATTATAGAGCTCTTCGTCGGAAGCCATTTTATTGTCATATAAGAGTAAAGCTTTATCGATGGCAACTACAGCTTTAGGAAACTTATCCGGAAAAACTTTTAAGCTATTGTCATATAAAGCAAGTAAGTCACTTATATAACCATCCTTTTCTGTGCCAGAACTATTATCAATCTTATAAGCCAGGATTTTTTCCCCAAGAGAAAAATTTGCCTTATTAATAGACGGACATGTTTCATATACCATTTTCCATGGCGTATAAGCCGCATCGTAATTTTTAACTTTTGCATGCTCAGCATAAATAGAAAGATTGGTCATACATTCCGGATTTTGGCCTTGTGCATTTGCCGTACCCATTATTGCCAGTAACCCAATCATCATACAGTAAAACTCCTTTTTCATCGTATATAAATTTTAATGTGGTTAATGTACTAAATTTTTATCAATTTATTTTCCTTTTTTGAAACCATTTATCGTTGAATGACAGTCCTACACTGACTTTGAAATAAGTTTCTTCAATTAAATTTGCTACTGTTGTTCCTCGTTTTCCATACTCAAATCCCAAATTCATATTGGAAAAACCACCTCCAACCGGTAAACCAAGTCCAAAAGTTATGCCAAAATCATGAATGGATTTATTATTTACTACTAAGCCGGTTCTGGAAGTACGCGCGCCTGCTCTATAAGTGATTCTTTTCAAATAACTTGTAAACGAAGCGTAATCAGGTACAAAATATCCGCCCACCCTAATAGTATTGGCATCTTCATATGCTACATTTTCCGGATCAATAAAGTCGTTTCTAAATGAACTCAGCGCCTGCAAACTATATTCTGCCCCTAAAAACCATTTTCTATCCCGTCCAAAACCAAGCCCTAAGGTGGTAGTTGTAGGGATTTTCAATTCTGTATTCCTAAGATTTGAAGGTTCCAAATCTATATCTCTGACTTCAATTTCTTCTCCCGTGCTTAATGAAAATGAACCTAACCTTTCACTATTTGAAGAAACCAGGTTTGCTTGTGTATTTACAGTTACTGAGGTAAATAAAGTGTATTTATTTTTAATTCTGGGCGTATAAGTCGCGCCAAAATTAAAATCATAGCCGTTAACTTCAGATTCACGGGTATTTATTGTACCATACTGCACCCCGTCAATACTTTGAACACTTTGGTATTGTAAGTTGCCGAAGCTAAAATTGACTGTTCCACCAACATGCAGGTTTTTGGTAATTTCATATCCCGCGGATAAAAATACTTTGTTTAAGCCACCGTCACCCGAAAACTGATTTAATACTGTATCCTGGGTGGCATTCGTAGTTTCAGAAAAGACATTATACCCTACGGCAGTATACGGAAGAATCCCAAACCCGACACCAAACTTTGGTGATAAGGGCAATGCCACAGAAATATATTCAAGAGAGGTAACAGAAGAACTTTCCTCATCTGTAAAATCTTTCAATTTCACTTCTTTATGTCCGCCTGCTGCTGTAAAAGTGACTAACCTTAGTTTCCCGAACGCCGCAGGGTTTCTTAGGTTAACATGAATACTGTCTGTATACATACTTAACCCACCCATTGCCTGATTTTCTATAGTAGCCTGAGGTCTGATTTCTCCAATACCTCCAAACGAATAAGGTGATACAGATCCGTTACCACTCTGGGAGTAAGCTGTTATTGCAGTTAAGCAAAGTATAAGCAATACGATTTTCTTTACCATCTAGCGTTTGTTGTATTCCAGCAAATAGTTCAAGCCTTGTAGGAGAAAATTAGAATGCGCAAAGATGGTATTTTTTAATCGTTTAGACAAAATTTGAGCATCACCGCCTGTTAAAATAACTGTTAAATCTTCAAAACGCGATTGGTATTGGCCTATGACCCCATCTATCTCTCTGCAAATACCATTTAAAACTCCGCTATGGATACTTGTATTTGTTGAATTTCCAATTATATCATTAAAATCTTCGGGTTCCAGTAAAGGTAACTTAGAGGTATATTTGTGAAGTGCAGTATAGCGCATACGCAAACCCGGAGAAATAGCCCCCCCAAGATACTCCCCGTAGTCGTTTATCATATCATAAGTTATACATGTACCTGCGTCAATGACCAGGGTATTTGCCCCGGGATTCTCATAAAACGCTGCTGTTGCAAGTGCAACCCTGTCCATTCCCAGGGTCTGTGGCGTGGCATAGGAATTCTTAAAGGGAATATTAGTGCTATGACTCAATTGGTGTACCTCAACAAATATGGCTAATACTGCTATATATTTTTGATCAAATTGCCCTACAGATGAAATAATTGCTGTTTGTATGGCAGGATATTTTTTAAATACTTTTTTTACCTCATTTGGAAAGTCTTCTGGTTCAAGCTTTTGCTGCCATAAGAGGATATTCTCGCTAAAAACAGCCAGCTTTATATTGGTATTCCCGACATCTACAATAAGGTTCATAACGCAAAGATTGTAAAATGAAAAAAAACAGCAGGCTTTTTTTTCTTTTTTGTTTGTAGTTCCTAAATTTGAAAGTATATTTGCCCCCTCCTACGCACTTCGCAATTACTTGTGCTTTGGTGGGTGCAGACCCTAAATAAGGTACCTTAGCTCAGTTGGTAGAGCAACGGACTGAAAATCCGTGTGTCCCTGGTTCGATTCCTGGAGGTACCACAAGAGTAGCGAGTGGGAGCTACAGCAAAAAGCACGCATTATTGCGTGCTTTTTTGTTTGGCGCCAGCCAAGCGAATCGAGGTCTATGCCGCCTAGGCTGAAAGCCGCAGCGGTAATTCCTGGAGGTACCACTTAAAGCGCCAAACCCTCTCCTCTGAAGGAGTGGGTTTTTTATTTGCTCAGACATGGAAAGTTATTTTTCCTATGGATAGGGTGAGTTATCTACCGTAGGCGTTGGAAACAAGAATAGAACTACAATTCCATAAAAATAAATACTCGCAGCAATATAAAAGGAACGGATCTTAGAAATATTCAGAACCTACCGGGGTACAATTCCAGCAAGAACATCTTGATATTTATCGATGTAACCAAAAAAATTCTTATACAAATACAAAGCCCACCGGATAATGCTCTATTGGGGTCA
>CBDUGN010000022.1:0-27455 GCA_965366915.1 uncultured Eudoraea sp.
TTCTTTACCAAATGATCTTTATCATTTCAATGATAATTTTATATTAAATTGAAAACAATTCAGGAATTATACCAAGTAATAATTTAGTAAGGCTCCATTTGTTATTGCAGCCTTAAAGATTTAATGTAGTTGCGCGTTTTTATGAGTTCAATAGCTGAAAAGATTGCTTTGCTATTTCCAGTTCCTCATTTGTTGGAATGACTAAAATTTTCACCCCTGAAGACTTTTTTTGTATTTCCCTAAAATCAGAGGATTTTTGGTTGTTCTTCTCAATATCGATCTCAATACCAAAAAAATCCATTTCAGAGCAAACCAGTTCCCTGAGATAACCAGAATTTTCACCTATACCAGCCGTAAATATAAGTGCATCCAGTCCGTTCATGGTAGCACAGTAGGCCCCAATATATTTTTTAATCCTATACGCATTCATTTCCAATGCCAGCTGGCATTGAGCATCTCCTTCGTTAGCTTTAGCCTGAATCTCACGCAAATCGCTATAACCTGTGAGGCCCAACATTCCACTTTTCTTATTGAGCAATTCATTTACTTCCTGTAAACTATAACCCAGCGATTCTACGAGGTAAAAAATCATGGAATGATCAATATCTCCACTTCTGGATCCCATTATAAGCCCATTTGAAGGAGCAAAGCCTAAACTGTGATCCATACTTTTTCCATTTTTCACGGCAGTAATACTACAACCATTGCCCAAATGAATACTAATAATCTTAGTTGTTGTTTTATTCAAAAAACGTATCGCTTTTTCTGTTACATATTTATGACTGGTGCCGTGAAAGCCATAGAGCTGAATCCCATGCTCGGTATAAAATTTATTAGGTATGGCATACTTACGCGACTTTAAAGGAATTGTCTGATGAAAGGCGGTATCAAAGACCGCAACCTGTTGGGCATTTGGAAATAATTCTTCTGAAATAAATATGCCTTCAAGGTTATGTGGATTGTGCAATGGTGCTAACTGACTCAAAGCTTCAATCTTATCTTTTACTTCACTGGTAATTACAGTAGTCTCGGAAAAGGCAGTTCCGCCGTGTACTACCCTGTGACCTACGGCGTCTATTTCGTTTACATCGCTTATGGCCCCATTAACAGGATCCAGAAGCATTTGAATAACCCGCTCCAATCCTTCTTTATGTGATGAAACCTGAAGTCTTTCATTAACTTCATAACCTTCCTTTACATAATTCAAATTTCCGTTTTCCAGACCTATTCGATCTACCATTCCAGAGCATAAAACACTTTCCGATGGCATATGCATTAACTGAAACTTTATAGAAGAACTACCTGAATTAATTATGAGGATATTCATTGAAATGATTAAATTATACTGCCTGGGCCTGTATGGCTGTAATAATAACTGTATTAAAAATATCGTTGACCGTACTTCCCCTGCTTAGGTCGTTTACGGGCTTATTAAGCCCCTGAATTATTGGCCCTATCGCCAGAGCGCCGGTTTCTCGCTGCACTGCTTTATAAGTATTATTACCCGTATTAAGATCGGGGAAAATAAAAACACTTGCCTGTCCGGCCACTTCCGAATCAGGCATTTTAGTTTTACCAACTTTTTTATCTACTGCAGCGTCATATTGAATAGGCCCCTCCACTTTCAAGTAGGGTGCTCTTTTTTTAACAAGTTGTGTAGCTTCACGAACTCTTTCTACATCCTCACCGGCACCTGAAGTTCCGGAAGAATAGGAAAGCATGGCAATTTTGGGTTCTATCTCAAAAGCCAAACTGGTCGCCGCCGATGTAATGGCAATTTCAGCTAATTGTTCCGCATTCGGATTCGGATTTATTGCACAGTCACCATAAACAGAAACCCTGTCTTCCAAACACATAAAAAATACAGAGGAAACAATAGACACATTGGGTTTAGTCTTAATTAACTGAAGTGCGGGTCTTATAGTGTGTTGAGTGGTATGAATAGCCCCAGAAACCATGCCATCTGCATCACCTTTGTAGACCATCATTGTTCCAAAATAGGAAATATCTGCCATGAGGTCTTGTGCCATAGCCCTGTCTACATTTTTATGCTTGCGCAATTCATAAAGTGTATTGCTATAATCATCAAAATTGGCAGAATTTAAAGGGTCAATAATATTTATTTTTTCAAAATCAAATAGCAAATCCAGCTGTTTTGCCTTTTCCTTTATATATACAGGGTCACCCAAAAGAGTTAATTTTACGGCATCTGCATCGATTAGTTCTTTTGCTGCCCTAAGTATGCGCTCATCTGTACCTTCAGGTAAGACAATATGTTTTTTGTCGCTTTGTGCCCTTTTAAGAAGGTTATATTGGAACATACGTGGAGTAATACCGTTTGCTTCAAAAGTGATAAGGCGCTCCGTTAAAGCATTTACGGGAACAAATCTTGTAAAGTCCTGAATAGATTGTTCTATTTTTTGTTTATTCTCTGCATATATTTTAGGACGTATTGCCCCGACCTTATTCGCAATAGAAAAAGTACCTCCCTGAACCGAAATGATAGGAACAACTTCTGAAAGACCTTCAATTAACTTAATAACGGTATCCTCAGGTACAAGTCCGCCACTGAGCACAATTCCTGAGGCGGTGGGATAGTTAGAAGACAGGTTAGCCTGCAGGGCCCCCAGGATTATATCAGACCTATCACCGGGAGTTATAACCAAACCGTATTCTTTAAAATGAACGAGATAATTTCGCAATTGCATGGCACCCACACTGAAATTGTCAACCTGGTTATTCAAAAAATCCTCCCCAAAAAGAACATCGCCTTCCAGTTCTTTAACGATCTCTTTCATGGTTGGATTACCGAGCGACGGATTTAGCGGAATGGTGCCAATTAGTACTTCGGCCGGAAGTGCTTTTAAAAGACCTTTGGTTACTAAATTTACATTTTTGGGTTGTACTTTATTGGCAACCACCATTAAAACTTCAACACCTTTATCAGTAAAGGAATCATATGCCAGGTAAAGGTTATCAACAAATTCTTCCAGGGTTTTACCTACGCCGCTAGCGAGGATAACGGTTGGGATTCCAAGGTTTTTGGCCATGTAAACATTAATATCCCATTCTATAATAGATCCTTCCCCTGAAAAGTCTGTGCCCTCAACCAAAACAAAATCAAAACGAGATTCAATGGCTTTGTACTTTTCTATGATCTTGTCTAATACCTCATCATCCTTATCTTGATTGTACTTCTGGATAACCTCACTTCGGGTACATGCATAAGCATCATCATATTCCATTTGTATTCCAAAGTAGGAAATCACAGTGTTAATGTGATTATCCTTCTCTCCCGGGCCATAATCATTAATTATTGGCCTGAAATACCCTACTTTGGCAGCTTTCCCCAATAATAAATGCATGAGTCCCAATGATATTATAGATTTGCCGCTATTGGGCTCGGTAGTAGCTACATAAATGGCTTTGCTCATTGATACCAGGATTTTCAAAGTGCAAATTTATGTTATTCTGTTTACTCCAACGATAATCTTGGCTTATAAATAGTTTAAGGATTGGTTTAGGGACATAAATAGTAAAATGGATTATGGTTTTTATGTTTCCGCAGCCTAAAAATACTATTACTCTACCTCCGGAAGGACTAAAAAAGGAATCTTTGTCTTAAAAGCAACTTTCTTAATAACGGGTTCGTGCGTCAAACCTTTAAAAAATCCATGTTGAGAATTAATCATTGCAATCATTCCTGCATTCTTCTTTTCACATAAATCGTTAATTTTTAAAGCGATATTCGGATGATAGTCAAAATTTTCAAAATCAATGTTATTTTCTCCTAATAAATCACGCAGTAATTTCTTTAATTGAAGCTGTTCTTCGTTTAATTCCTTTTCCACATTGACGTGTATTACATTAATCCTGGCCTTTCGAAGTTTGGCAAGATCCAGCAATGGTTGTAATTCAACCCGTTGATATAAGTGTTTAAAATTTGTGGCAAACAAAATTTCATCGAAAGAACTGAAATCATATGAATTGGGAACTGCAATAACCGGACAAAAATTAATATTCTTTAAAACGCTCACCGTATTGCTACCCATAAAAATTTCGCTTATACCAGATGCACCCTGGGTTCCCATAATAATATAGTCAGCATCCTTATCTATTACTTCACGACCTATTGCATTTAACAATGAATCGGTAACCAGTTCACCTTCGAACTGGTGCCCCGGAACCTTATTGATTTTATTTAAATGATTTACAATTTTTTTAAGTTTTCGTTCAGATTCTTGAACCGTAATCTCATGTAGCCTTGTTTCTCGCTCCTTGTTTATTGTGCTTATCAAACCTGAAGGACTTACCTGGTGTGCGTGAATAATGATGAAAGAACAAGGCAATTGTTCAAAAAGAAATGTCGCATATTTAATTGCGTGCCAGGCATTTTTAGAAAAATCTGTAGGTAGAATTATACGCATCATTATTAAAAATATTTAAATTCTTGTTAAATCAGAAACATATTTTACCACTCATTGAGGCAAAACCAGCAATGGGATTTTTGAATGAAAGCCTACTTTTTTCACAACGGCTTCACGGGTTAGTTTCTCAATAAAAGTATGCTCATAATTTATTAAAACAATAATATCTGCCATAGCCTCTTCTGCAAAACTGCTTATAGAATCAGCTACAGTAGCCTGTAATTCCACATCGTGAAAAGAATGCGCAACTTTACCCAGTCTTTTGGTTAAAACCTCTTTATTGGTTACTTGTTCTTCAAGTAAGGAAAATTCCTGGGCTACATAACATATTAAAATTTCCGAATTCCATACGGTTGCCAGTTCAATAAGTGGTTTCAGTTCATATTTGGTATAAGGTCTCGTAAACTCAGTGGGAAATAAAATCTTATCCATGTCTTTGAAATCATGCTTACTCGGAACTGCAAATATGGGGCAGTGGTTTACCTTTTTAATCAGCTCTACCGTATTGCTTCCCATAAATATTTCTTTTGCCCCGGTTGCCCCTTTAGTTCCCATGACAATTAAATCAATATCCTTTTCATTACATATTTCCTGTACAGCATTGACTATATCGTCTGATATGGAAAGTTTTTCAAAAGTGTGGTTTTTATTGGTATGATTCACTTCCATATAGTGCAAAATCTTATCAAGTTCAATTGAAGAATTTTTCGCAAGTGAATCATAAATCACCCCCAATCTTTCCTTACTCTTGTCTCCAAGAATATTCGCAAAACTAGGTTCATACGTATTTAATAAATAAAAATGACAATTGATATTTTCATGCATTTTCAGAGCTGTGAAAATGGCATTCCATGCATTATCTGAAAAATCGGTAAGTAATAAAACATTTTTCATCTCAGTCTGTTATTTAATAACCTTAGCTGTATCTCTACTAACCAGGAACGGTATTTTTATATGAAAACCTATCTGATCTACATTTTGTCGTTCAAAAATTCGTTCAAAAAATGAGTGTTTTCTATTCATCATCATGAGGAGATCAATCTCATTATTTTGGACATAATCTAAAATTGCGTTTGGCATTAAACTACCCTTTAATTCTATAAATGTTGTAGACAAACCATCTAAACTACGATAGAGAGCCATTTTATTTTCCTGTTGACCCGCGGTGAGATCATACTCTTCTTTTACATGCAAAACAATAAGTTTTGCCTGATGCATTCTGGCCATATTAATAGCCGTACTCAATTCATTTTCCTTATAATTTGTAAGATAGTCCGATGGCAGTAATACCCTTTCAATTTTTTGGAAGGTATAGTTTTCCGGAATTACCAAAACCGGTGCAATAGCTTTACGTAGAACATAAACCGTATTTGTCCCAAGAAAAATCTCTTTAGCTCCCGTTGCGCCCTGAGTTCCCATCACAACCATATCAATTTCTTTTTCTACGGTTACTTCATTGATCTCATCTGTCAGGGTATTAAACGCTGAAATGATAGAATAGGCATGCTTTGGATTATTATAGTTTTTCTTTACATCTTCAAGTGTTTTCTCTAAACCAGCCAGTGAGATATCAACGTCGGAATCAGGAATTGCACTAAACAAAGGTCCTCCCAACATATAATCCATCCTGTAAAATGAAGGAGTATAGGTATGAAGGAAGAAAAAATTACATTTTTCATTTTTAAATAACTGCATGGCGTAAGCTATAGCGTTCCCGGAATTTTTAGAAAAATCAGTTGGAAGAAGTATGTTCATAATTATGGTATTTATATCTATAACTCAAATTTACTGAGCATCCAAGATGTTAACTATGATATTGATCAGTAGAATTATTTGAAATAGATGCATTGACCGTTTGTTGTTTAAAAAGTTTAATAATTGTGCTATAGATGACCAAGATCATTTGTATTCTAAGCGTTCATTCTCAACTTTAAGGTTCACATTAAAAAATATGATCATGGCACTAAATTTTAATCAATATGCGACAGAGGGAAATACTTTTCTAAAAGAGTACACCAAGGAAATGAATCTTGGTAAAGACAGAGATAAGGCGGGAAGGATATTAGCTGCCATTCTCCATAGCTTACGCGATATTATTTCTACTGAGGAATCGTTGCAATTCATTGCACAGTTACCTATGTTTTTAAAGGCGGTTTACGTAAACGGATGGACTCTTAAGGGTAAGAAGAAATTGAAAATAAAACACATGGCAGAATTTATAGACCTTGTGAGAAAGCACGACGGTCCTGCTGCTATCAATGACTTTGAATACAGTGATGAAGTGGCTGAACAATATATAGATACTACCTTCATATATCTTAGAAAATATATTTCCCTGGGAGAAATGGAAGATATTAGAGATGGACTTCCAAAGGACCTTAAGAGTATGATTTATTCAAATATTATGTTTTAAAACATAATAAGAGTCAGACACAAATTTAACCATTTAAACTATTTGGTAAATATCTGTTGTATCCTGTTTTTTTGGGATGACACAGGTCATTTTATACCAGGTAAGCACAACCTAATTTAGCGTCGCTATTAACGCCTTTAAATACGAACTCTAATGAAACAATTAATCACACTTTGCGCTTTAATCATATTACCATTTATATGCTTTGCACAAGAACTCACAGGAATAGATGAAATAGCCCCATTTAGTGAAGGATTAGCGGCTATACGAAAAGGCAATGAATGGGGGTTTATCAATAAAGAAGGTCAATTAGTAATAGAATTTAGGGATGACCTTGTTTGGAACAAAGTAACTAATCCCTCAATTAATGATGTAAGCGGCATTCGTTTTCCTCAATTTAAAAATGGCCGATGTATGATAAAAAAAATGATGGAAGAAGAGGAGATTCCAACCTATGGCTTTATAAATCCTGAAGGTAAAGTAATAATAGAACCCGAATATTTGAATCTGACGGAGTTCAACGAAGGATATGCCGTTGGTATTCTTGTTACCAAAGACTTTAGGGGTAAAAACAATTTCCAGTTGAACATCTATGATTATAAATTTAGTGAAGTTCTTTTGGATACTGCAGGCGATATTATGCTGCTTATAAATAAGAGAGATGGAATTTCGATGTCTAAAAGACGGTATGAATTGCCTGAACTCCGGGCAAAATTTTTATCTGTTAATACTTTGGCAGTAAAATCTCCAACAAATAAGTGGGAAATACGAAAACTTGAATTATAACTATCATTATGGAACGTTTAAAAGATAAAGTCGCCATTATTACCGGAGGAGCTGCCGGAATAGGCAAGAGCACAGCTGCGTTGTTTCTTGAGGAAGGAGCAAGTGTTATGCTGGTAGATATTAACAAAGAAAAGCTGGAATTGACCTCAAAAGAACTGGATTCTCCTAATCTGGCCTATTGTGTGGCCGATGTATCTAATCCGTCTGATGTAGAACGATATACTGCTGAAACCCTGTCGAAATTTGGGAAAATAGATCTGTTCTTTAATAATGCAGGAATCGAAGGAACCTCGAGTTCTATGGAGAACTATCCGAACGATATATTTGATAAAGTAATTGCAATAAATCTGAAAGGAGTTTGGTATGGATGTAAATACGTGATCCCAAAAATGGTTGAGGGAGGCTCCGTGATCATTACATCTTCCGTTGCCGGACTAAAAGGATTTAAGGATTTAGGAGCTTATGTGACCAGTAAACATGGAGTAATTGGGATAATGAGAGTGGCTGCATTAGAATTTGCAGATAGGAATATACGCGTAAATACGGTACATCCGGGGCCGGTAAATACCCAAATGATGCGCAGAATTGAAACGGATATTTCTCCTGATAATACGGAAGAGGTAAAAAAAGGATTTGAGGCAATTGTGCCATTCTCACGATATGCAGAAGCTATAGAAATTGCAAATCTTGTCTTATATCTCGCCTCGGATGAGAGCAAATATGTAAACGGTAGTACTTATGTAATAGATGGCGGATTAATGGCCGGCTAAAAAAACTAGCTATTCTCCGCATTTACTGCAGGAACTTATGAAAATCAGTTTGATGTAATAATCCTGGAACCTTATTCAAATACTTTTGGTTTAAATCATAATGAAAAGTAATAGTATAGATAAAATTAAACAGAAAGGATACGCGCTATCTATAATCGTATATCCCGTAATGCTTTTTATTGGTTTCATCACCCATCCCAACATCCTTGCAATGGAACCTTTATTTACAGTAGAGCAACTTGTAGGGCGGTTCCACAATAATTCCATGTATCATATTGGCCATCTCATTGTAACTTTTGCAGTACCTGTAATCATTATATATTTTGTGGGAACCATGAATTTACTTCAAGGTAAGGGCAAGAGCTACGGATTTTGGGGAGGAATAATTGGAATATTTGGTGCGTTTATATTAGCAGTAGATAAAGGGGCTCTGTGCTTGGTATTATCTGCATTTGATACACTTCCGGAAGAAGAATTTAACCAACTGACACCCTACCTCCAGGTTATTGTGGATAAAGAGGGTTTATTATTTATAGTATGGCTAATTTTTGCCTTAATGGTAGGTGGAATTCTACAGGCAATAGGATTAATGAAGGAAAAGATTATTGCTAAATGGCAAGGGGCATTTATAATAATTGGCCTGTTACTATTAATAAACCCTGATATTGAGTTGATTAGTTCTGTAGGTTCCGCCCTAATGTGTATTGCTTATATCCCCTGGGGAATAAAAGAACTTAATTTAAAACTATAAGAAAAATGAAAAAAATTAAAAAACATGAGGCCAAAGAGATTGGACAATCTCTTGGCATCAATTGGGAAAAAGTAAATCTGGACGAATTTACTGATGGTATAAATGTAGAATTTGAACATGGAACGCGGTTTCCGGAAACCAATGTTACCGATGATGATAAATACCTTACAGGTAAAATTGCATGGGCGCATTTAAAAGAATTTCCTGATTACTACACCAGGTTAGAGAAAATGGAAAAAGAAGCTGAAGAGTTCTGGAATCTAAGCAAATTACATTAAAAGTTATAAGCATTTTGAAATGGCAACAATCACAGATGTAACACCTGAAAATGTACAAGAAGAAACACTTTTTTGTATAAAGGATATAAAGAAACCCGGGTTTAATAGTAAGCGTAAATGGTTCGAGAAACAATATAAGCTTGGATTACGGATGAAAATTCTTAAGGACAATGCTGATAAAATGATTGGCTTTATTGAATATATACCTGTGATCAACGCCTGGCGGCCTGTAACCGGAAATAACTACATGTTTATACACTGCATGTATGTATACCCTAATAAAAATAAGAACAAGGGATATGGATCACTGCTTATAAAGGAAGCAGAAAATGCCGCTAAGAATGAAAAAATGGATGGTATTTGTGCGATGACCAGCAAGGGCGCATGGATTTCAGATAAGAGAATCTTTGAAAATAATGGCTTTGTTCAAGTAGATCATAGAGGCAGATTTGAATTACTTTTCAAAAAATGGGAGCCCAAAGCCAAAGACCCAGAACTTATAGATTGGACTACAAATCAAAAGAAATACAAAGGATGGCATTTGGTCTATGCAGATCAATGCCCTTGGCACGAAAAATCGGTAATGGCACTCCTGAATACAGCTTTAGACTTTGGTATTGATCTCAACATAACCAAATTAAGCAACGCAACTGAGGCAAAAAAGGCTCCTTCGGGCTATGGGGTTTTTAGCTTATTACACAATGGAAAGCTAATTGAAGATCATTATCTAAGTGCCACGCGTTTCAGAAATATATTAAAGAAAGAACTGCTGCAGGAAAGCTAGTTCTTATGCCGATCCTGATAATTGCCATATCGCATATTGAAATTATAAGCTATGCAAGTAGAAAAACAAGAATGCTGCCCTAAATTTCATCCGGAAAAATGGAATGAAAAGACTTTCCATTGGGATCATAAAAAATTTATTAAGGCTACGGTGCCTACTTTTTTTCATATTCCATTGCCTCCAATGATAGGGAATAGAATTACCAAAATGATGAAACTAGCAGAAGATTCCAGAAGTCTATCGGAAAACACTGAAGATATCCTGGTGTTATTTACAGATCCACATGCATTTATGTCAGAAATCTATCTTTCAGTAACAAATGAGGTCCCCAATGCAAATAATACGACGCTCTCAGGCAACTATGTAAGCAAGGTATTCGATGGTGCTTATAATAAGATCCCAAAATTTATAAAGCAAATGGATACTTATTTGAAAAAACGTCAAGAAGAGGCTGAAATATATTATGTACATTATGCATACTGCCCCAAATGTGCCAAAGAAGCAGGACATAACTTTATGATTCTCTTCGCTCAATTAAAGAAATAGAGAAATGTAATCAGAATTACTCATCGTATAATGGAAAACAAAAAAGGAGTTGGTTTTTGGATCTTAGTTATGGCGACTGTTGTTTTGGTTGTTTTTTTAATTATTGGCCAAACACTCTCCTTAATAGATTATGATCTGGCCTTAAGCCTCGGGTTGCAAGAATCAGAAAAAGAAATAGGCAAAGTTGGAATAGCATTTGCCAAAGGTTTTGCTTTCGGAGATACCCTATTCTATATCCCTTTACTCGTGTTTGGAATTCTGGGGCTACTTAAAGGAAAAAAATGGGGTACAGTTTTAATGCTTGGTGCAATGGGAATCTCTGTTTATTGGCCCATAGTACATTTATATGCTATCTATATTGAGACTGAAGCAATTACATTGAACCCGGAAAAATACATTTCCTTTCCCATTGTTTTAAGTTTAATAACCATTTATGGGTTATGGGGTATCTACTATTTATATAAAAATAGTAAGGATTAACGATACAAGGATTAATCCGCGAATACCAGGTTATTTTATTATTATTCAATAGTCTATTGGTGCTATTCCTGCTTGCTTAGTCTTAAAAGTAATCGGGCAGAAAAAGTACAGGCCTTCCGCTAGAAACACTTGAAAATATAGCATTTAAGAATTTTCTAGGAATCTTCTAGGAATCTTCTTTCTTTGGAGTTTTAGGCAATACCTCTTCAGGAAATGGGAAGAGGATTGTAGAATTTTTCTCAGCTGCAATATTGGATAATGTCTGATATAACCTCAGCTTTATTGCCGAAGGCGATTTATCTATTTGCAAACCGGCTTCCAACAATTTTCCGGCAGCCTGTTCTTCAGCCTGGGCCAAAATGATTCTTGCTCTTCTTGATCTTTCGGCTTCAGCCTGGTTAGCCATCATCCGTCTCATGTTTTCAGGTAGCTGAATATCTTTGATCTTAACATCCATAATTTCTATCCCCCATTCGTGAGTTTCCTGTTCAACGATGGTTTTAATGTTTTTACCCATTTCTTCGCGTTTGGATAAAATCGTATCCAGTTCTACTTTCCCGCAAACATCCCTTAATGCGGCCTGGGAAAGTTGTGTTATGGCAAAGGAAAATTCCTCGACTTCCAGAACTGCCTTTTCAGGATCATATATCTTAAAAAATACTACCCCATCTATACTGCAGGGTACGTTATCCTCTGTCATAACTTCCTGGGAAACAATATTTATGGTTATAACCCTTATATCGACAACTTGAATAGTGTCTACTATAGGTATAATCCATCTGAAACCAGGCATAAGAGTTTTCACATACTTTCCGAATCGAAATTTTAATGCTCTTTTATACTCAAAGACTATTCTAATTCCTGCAAACAGAAAAAGTACAAATACAATGGTGAATACAAATAGTGGGTTCATAGCGCAATTTTTAAGTTATTTTTAATTTGCTTACAGATAAAATCTTAAGGTCTATTTTAGTCATTTTTATAACCTTCTAAGATTTTACACCTCAATCTTCCTATTGGCCTAAGTCCTTCTTACTGGCAGAAATCGGCTCTTTTAAAGTTACGAAATATATGGGCCGGAACAAAACATTTAAGCTTCTAAAAACAGTGATTCTGCCGTCCTTCTTAATGTCCCGAAAGACCTGATATTAAGAACCTTATTAGTGACTCATCCTAATTTTCTCATTTTTTAGTCTCAGGTATTTATAGTAGGAAATATCTAAAAAAGCAAACCACAGAATAAAGCAAATAAAGGTAACCTTTTGGATAACAGGAAGGCTTCTTATCAAAGTCCCTGTTTCATAGATATAATAGTTAACCAAAAAAATAAGCAGACATGCAATACCGAAATATACAAGTAAATAATACTTGGCGTTGTACAGCTCTATAAAGCAACTGATAAAGGCAATTACTCCAAAAATTCCTGCTATACGCACTTTAAGATCATGTGACCCCGATGTGAGGGACATTGTAATTACCAACGCCAGAAGCCCTGCCAGCCACATTACCACAACATTAATGCCTTTTTTGGCAAATAATCCCGGCAAAAAATACCACAATAATATTAAGCTTACACATAGTACACCCAGTGAACCTCTGGCAAAAAAACGTGCAGGATTTATTTCCCCGTTTATGGCATTCCGGTCTAATAAATCACAGAGATAATTGTTCCAAAAATTAAATCCTTCCTGATCCATAACTACCCATGAACCTCCTGGATAATTTAGGGCTGCCAAAATATACAATACAACAAATAGTCCCATTCCGGCAAGAGGTAAGAGCAATACAGAAGGTCTAGGAACTACAGGAAGTATATCTATTTTCATAAGCCTCTCTTATTGCAAATTAATAAAGAGCTTTAGGAGAGAATGACTATTGGGGATTAGTCCTGTATAAATTCTCTGCTCTTCTTTTTATACCATAGCACATTTTTCTGTCCATAGCAAACACAACAGGCTCACCTAATACTCCAAATAGCAGACTGTTTTTAAGGGAAGGACTGTAATCTACTCTATTCCTCGAGATAAATCTTGAGCTATACTCATCGAGTGGTTCTACCATCCAGAGCCAACTTAGATGCAAATAGTTCATTGGTGATTCCAAAGCCTGATTGTAAACAGAATTTTTGTTTAAATCATACCAATTTTCAATAGCCATGGCTTTTCCATGTTCACAAATTACAATAGGGTAAGCATCTTCTGGACTAAAAGGAATTAAATCACCTATTTTGGGTTGTTGAAATTCTGGTAAAATCTTATCCGAATTATAGATTTGCAAGCCAAACATATTTTCTAATGCCTCATAGCTATAAAAACCACCTCTTCCTTGCCCTATTTGGGCAATCCATGGCCATACACAACTTGCAGGGGCATTAATTTCTATGGCGTGAACGAATTCTGAACGTGGTTGTGGCACCAGATGATCTCCTGGAAATGTTGTACTGGCCTCCTTATGGCTTAACCCCCAGCGATCCCTTAATGGCTTAAAAAACAGGGTTAAATAGGCTGCAATAATAATAAGTACACCCTCTAACCCTTCCAGAACCTGAAGGGCAGTGAAGCGTGTTCTTCTTTGCTCCTTAAGTGAAACTATTCCCATCAATAGCTATTTAGTATTATTCCTCGACTTGTTTGGCCTCATGTGATTTCCGCCAACGCCTTAATTTAGGAAGTGTGTTCCTGGCTAATTTAGATGCGGTAGCTTTAGACATTCCCAGTTTTTCTGCAATTTTAATATTCCTGGCCATTTTTTCTTCAAGGCTAATCCCTTGATCGGTAAACTCTCCCTCTTCATAGCAATTATGGCAATACTCTGTATTTATACTCCCATCTCTATCTGTCCCAAAATCTGTCATATTTTTCATTGGCATACCACAACTCTGACAAATATTCTTTTCTGAAGTTTTCATGCTTAAACTCATTTTATTTTTCATTTCTAAGATAAAACTCATGAAATTATTACAGTATGATATTTATCAGTTTAAGGTTATACTATCCATATACATTCTTTTTTTCGGATAATGAAAAACCAGTCTTTGCAGACAGCACCTTCTTTAATTCCTCAGAGGTTGAAGCATCAATTAAATTCAGTGCCTTAACATTACAAAGTTTATCAACCATTTTAACTCCCGCCAATGTATTGGATGTAATCCCCGTTACGATGTCCGGAATAATCTCGAAGGCTTTCATTAAACCGTATACGGCATATGGATCCGATGCACTAAGAATCGTACATTTAACATGTTCTCTCAACTCGTTAATTGCCAGATCACCATTATAGGGTTCTAAAGGAGATGCACCTATCTCAATAATGGCCACATCGGCATTTTGATGCTGTATCCTGCTCAGTAACTGATCTAACTTTGCCTTATAAATGTGTGCCGGACAAATCGAAGATGGAAGTCCAACATCCACAAAGTCCAAGACGGCATTTGCCCCGACATCCTTAATGGCCAAGATATCTTTATAGCGTCCGGCGCCTGATAATTTAGCTCCAACTACTTTGTATCCGGCAACTTTAAAAAGATTGGTCACAATTCTTGCTGATGTTGTTTTTCCTGCAGACATGGATGTCCCTACAAAGAGGATTACCGGAGTGTTAAAAGGGATAGGTTCAACTTTTGCCACAAAATCGTCCATTGTAACTTTTTTACCATTTCTGAATACATGGCCGGTATAATCTACTTCCATCATATTTGGTATAAAAACAGATTTTGAGGTCAGTTTTCCCATCAGGCCAGCTCCTGTTAAAACATTCATCTTAAGGTCGGCTTTAACCTTACGCCATGTCCCAGTGGCTTCAAGAGTTGCAAAACGTTCACCCAGTGCGCCAACGACAGACTCTCCTCCAATTACTCCCCGCATTCTGCCGGTTGTTAGTTCTAAATTTAAGGTGTTACTTCCCGGATCCAAAATCTTACTAATAATATAATCGCCGGTTTCCCAATGTTCCCTATCAAGTTTTCTAACATTGAATTCCCTTTCAGCCAAATCAGAAATTCTGGTTAATGACGTATAAATAAATTGATGGTTCATGTTTTTTTATTTAACGGTTCTAATAACAATAAGAGTGTCAAAAGTGCTGTTCTTTCAACAAGCTTATTTTGTATAATATACTCGTGCGTTGCATGCGCACCATCACCGGGAGTCCCCAGGCCATCAAGAGTAGCGGTATACAAGCTGGTTGTATTCGCATCTGAACCTCCCCCGGCAGTAGCCTCTTCAAGGTCCAGACCTAATTCTTGTCCCTGTTTTTTTGCCAAATTCCATAAATGCTCATTACGGGGAGTTTTTTCCATGGGCGGTCTGCCTATCCCCCCTTCAATTTCCATTTCAACATCTTTATGTATCGGTTGTAATTCTTTTATTTTTTTTGTTATCGCAACTCCATCAGCTTCACGAAGAACTCTGACATCAATCACGGCTTTACTTGAAGGTGCTACCATATTGGGTGAGATACCTCCTTCAATCATGCCCACATTTACAGTGATCCCATTTTCAAGATCATTCATGGCGTAAAGCTTCTGTACCTGCTGTGATAATTCTACTATGGCATTTACCCCTTTTGTGGGGTCTAATCCGGCATGTGCCGCTTTGCCGCGAATCGTTATGGTAAAACGACCTAACCCTTTTCTTGCAGTTTTTAATTTTCCATTCAATCCTAATGGTGGTTCTAAAACATATGCCCGGTCTGCAAGTTTTGCCAGTCTTTTAAGAGCATTAGTAGTCTCCCTGCTTCCAATTTCTTCATCGGAATTTATGAATACCACAGGTTCCACATTTGGTGATATCTTCAGCTCCCTGAGGGCCATTAGAGAAAAAATTATCTGCGTTATACCGGCTTTCATGTCATAAATACCAGGGCCCTTAATTTTACCGTCAGTATAAGTTAAAGGCATTTCTTTTATGGTCCCTAAGGGCCAAACCGTATCGCAATGACCAATCATAAGCTGAAATGGTAAATGTTTATTTCTATTTTTAGGTCTTGCATACAAATACCCGCCCGTATTTTTACCTCTTACATGAATTACAAAATAACCCATTGCTAAAAATCGATCTTTCAAATATGCTAATATCTGGTGTTGTAAATTAATTTTATCAGAGGGAGATTCATAACTTACCAATTCCTTTAAAAAAAGTATCATTTCTTCTCTATGTGTCAAGAGATATTCCCGGGCATAGGCAACTATTTTCTCCGGATTTTTCATCGCTTAAAATTTTTAGGGAATGGGAATCCGTTTGTTGCAGCAATCTTTGCAAACCTGCCAGGGGCAATATAAGCAAGTAAGGGATTTTTTAATATTTGTTCCTGTTCATCCATTTCCGAAACTTTCATATAATCTTTATGTGCATAAGCAGCCTTAATTTTCCCTGTTATAATACTATAATCATCAAAGCCATCAATGATTTTATGTAATCCGCACTCCAAATAGAAGTAAGCATCCGCTATTATAGGCGCATCCATGGAGGGTGACTTTAAGACGGGTAAAGCATTAATTATACCCTCTGACTTAGAAATGTATTCTGTTCGCGGACTAGCACTCAGAGAAGTGGAGATGATTTGGTCAGGCAATGGAAAGCTAACGGTGAACTGCCCTGTTGCCAGTACATTGCTAAAAGTATTGTGCCTGGAGGTACATACAAATCCAAAATAATTACCAAATCCCAAAGGGGTGGCCATATGCTTTGGGGCAAGATCATAGCCCTGTCTTTCCGTTGTCCCAATTACGACCAAAGGCGCAACAGTAAAAACCTGATCCCAGATTGAAGTCATATTGTCCAGGAGTACATATTTATCTTGCTTTAAAGTGTTCATAAGAGATGATTTGAAGGGTACTATCTTTAAAATTACAAACCATACGATAAACAAGTAATGACCTTGGTCATTGCTAATATTACCATATCTAAATACTTTCATAAAAAACCAAAAGATGAAAGGTGTATTGAAGCTTGGAAAAATTGGCGGAATTAGACTGGAAGTACATTGGACCTTCACGCTTTTATTGATATGGATAGTTTTTCTTGATATTCAACGTGGCGGAACTACGTATTCTGCCCTAATGAATATTATTCTAATCTTGTTGCTCTTCTTTTGTGTAATACTGCATGAATTAGGACATGCCCTAACTGCAAAGAGATTTAATATTAATACTAAAAAAATAACGTTGCTACCTATTGGTGGTGTGGCATCTTTAGAAAAAATGCCTGAAAAGCCAGGGCAAGAATTGATCGTAGCTTTGGCGGGGCCTGCTGTAAATGTAATAATTGCAATATTGCTGTTTCTTATCGTACCTATGAAAAGCTATTTTGGCCTTGATGCAGATAGTTTGGTGCAGCTATTAGAAGCACCCAGGTTGGAAACTCTTTTATTTTATCTTTTCATCGCCAATGTAATGCTGGTAGTTTTTAATTTAATTCCGGCATTTCCTATGGACGGTGGTCGTGTCTTAAGAGCTTTGTTGGCATTTACAATGGATAGGGCCAGAGCTACCGAAATAGCTGCCGGATTAGGGCAGGCTTTGGCTGTCATTTTTTTCATGCTGGGCTTATTTTTCAATCCATTTCTGATATTAATTGCCCTCTTCATTTTTCTGGCCGCATATAGTGAAAATCAAATGGTTAAACAGAAATCCCTCGTCGAAGGGCATTTTGTTAAGGAAGCCTTGCTAACTAATATCACGGTGTTACATCCTGATAACAATCTTGAAGATGTTTTCAAGATAATACTCTCCGGAACGGAAAAAGACTTTGTTGTCACAGAAAATGACAATATAGTAGGTGTTTTAAGTCATAAAGAAATTATTAAAAATGCCAAAAACGGTTCGCTTAAAGTAAGGTCAATTATGAACACCAAATTTAATTGTATGAACGGAAACGACGAGCTAAAGGAATTCTTTAATTTAATCAATAAAGAGAAGCAACGCTTTTTTCCCGTAACTGACAACACCAACAAACTTATCGGTGCAATTGATGCATATAATGTAAGTGAATTCCTAATGCTCAAGACTAATTTTATTGCAAGGACATAAATAATCTTTCCTCTCCTGATCGATATCATTTCGGATTTCTACACCATTTGATAAATTGGTAAAAATTAGGATTATGAATAATATTACAACCCACACATTTACAGAAAAGACCTTTAAGCAATTAGCCACAATAAAGGATGCGCATTGCGTTTCTATTTATCTGCCAATGTATAAAAAGGGGAAAGAATTGAATGAAGGCCTGGGGCAATCTAATTTAAAATCTTGTCTTAAAAAAGTGCATTCAGATTTAGTTGAAGATGGCTATACAGAAACCATGGTCAACACCTACCTTACACCAATAAACAACCTAGTCAGTGATTTAGGTTTCTGGCGAAATCCATCAGATGGTGTAGTAATTTTTTTAGACAGAATTAATGGAATTAGGTATTATAAATTACCCCTTTCATTTGAAATACAGACCTATGTTGCCGATCATTTTTATTTGTTCCCGTTGTTGCCCTTTTTTCACAACAACGGTATTTACTATCTCTTGAATATAAGTCGTGATCATGTAAAACTATATGAAGGTTCCAGAACTTACTTCCAGGAAATCCATATAGAAGAAATTGTTCCCACACAATTGGAGGAAGTGGTTGGTTATGACTTTGAGCAAAAGATGTTACAATACAGAACCGGGCAAATGCTGCATCAGGCAGGATCCTTTCATGGCCAGGGAGAAGGCAAGGAAGACCAAAAGAAAGAGTTGGTTAGTTTCTTTAGAAAGATAAATCAAGGAATCACTAAAATCCTTTCAAACAAAAATGCTCCCTTGATTATTGCATGTACGGATGAGTTATTCCCAATTTATAAGAAAGTAAATACACATCCTAGTTTATGGGATACCAATCTAAGAGGAGATCCTGAATTTAAAGGTAAAAACGAATTGCATAAAGAATCCTGGTGTTTAATTCAGCATTATTTTGAAACAACAATGCGTGAAAAGCTGGCGAAATTTTTTGAAAAAATGCAAACTTCAAAAACCTCTTCTCAACTCTCGGAAATTATTGCTGCAGGAATTAAAGGTAAAATAGATACACTTTTTGTTCAAAAAAATAAAGATGTTTTTGGTACATATCACCGTGTTAAAAGGTGTTTAATTCTGGATGACCAAAAAGAAAAGGGAAATCTCTCCTTAGTCAATATGGCTGCTTTAAACACATTTCTTCAAGGCGGTAATGTATACTTTCTTGAAAAAGAAGAAATGCCCGATAAAAATAGTGCTATGAATGCGCTGTTTAGGTTTTGACTCAACCTAAAGTAAAAAGCAGATTACGGGTACAATTTTTACAAGAAATTTTGTACCCTTTTTTATCTAACAAAAATAGGGGTTCGTCAATCTTAAATGACTAGGAACTCCCAATACTTTTTTTATGAAAGCTTAATAATGGAACAAGTCGTTCTAATTTCATGCGTTTTACCAAATCAAAATGCCAGAGATTCGGAATTAAGGTATTCCCTTCTCTTTCCAACATTGCCAGAATACCAGCATCTACTTCCTTCAAATAGGCTTTTAAGGTTTTAAGAATATCATCTGATAACCTGAATTCAAAACTGATATTCTTATAAGTAACTTTTTCCTTAAGCATCTCCTTAAACCAATGCATTTGATCTTCTCCGGAATATTCCTTTTTGGTTGAAACATGTATTAGTTTAATTTCGGAATTAAATGCAGATGCAAACTCAGAAATCCTTTCAATAGCCAGGATATCTGCCTCTTCAAAGGCAGTTGCATATACTATAGTACTTAGTTCTGTAACCCCGGAATTGTAAGGGACAGATAACACAGGTACAGGAGATTTTTCTATTAAAGCTGTGGCTGTACTGCCCATAAAAAGGTCTTTTACAATGTTGCTGCCAGTCATTCCAACTAAAATCAGATCAGCCTTTATTTTTTCAGCCTTTTCTATAATCCCATCAGACTCTATACTGTTCTCAACTACATGAATAACAGGGCGCTTTTTTTCATCTTTTAAATTCAGGTGCTTCCAGCAAAAAGCTTCTAGTTTTTCACGATGATTATTGAATGCTGCTTCCTCCAAACGCGCATATGCCAAACTCACCGTACTAATAAAGGTTGCAGAAATATCGAATACGTGTATGACATGAAGATCGGCATTGAGTTTCTCACAAAACACATTGGCTAACTTTACTGCTGAAATAGAATTATCAGAATAATCCGTGGCACAAAGTATTGTTTTCATAGGACTGGCATTTTAAAATAGCAGATGAATCTATCAAAAAGAAAAACAAATAAAAATGACCTAAGTCATATCCTTTAAGAAAACTACCATATGACAATTGTCATTTTAGCTGCTACCCAAATGAAGTAATTTTATACTTAATACAACAAAACAATGATTATGGGCGAGATAGCTACTTCAGACAGGCAAATCACCCTGTTTTATAATTCCAAGTCTAAAAGGGCTAAACAGACTTTGGCATATGCAAAAGCTGAAGGTTGGCCTATACTTGAGATAGATATCTTAAAAACTCCTCCCAACGGAACTCAAATTGCAGAATTGGCGGAACGGTTAGGATTGGAAGTAAAGGAACTGGTTAACCAAAGTCATCCGGCCTATACTTCTAAATTTGAACCACACGAATTTTCATCTGAAGATTGGATTAAAATGATAAAACATAATCCCGATATTATGAAACAGCCCATTGCGATTCGAGGAAATATCACCATATTGGTTGAGACCCCAACTGATATCCTTAGAATATGATATCATAAAATATGCCTGAAAGAGAATTTAAATATTAGGTTATGCCGAAATTTAAAGAATTTAATATCGCCGATTGGTTTTCATTTTACCGCATAGCTGCTGTACCCTTTCTGCTCATTTTAGTAATGTGGTATGAACGCGAAATATTTACATGGCTTTTACTAATTAGCTATGCTACGGATGCCATTGACGGTTTTCTGGCAAGAAAACTTAAGATTACCAGTGCACGTGGTTCCCAATTAGATTCCTACGGAGACCAGGTAACGCTTGTTGTTGGTTTAATAGGGCTGATAGTATTTGAAACGGAATTTATGCGGGAGAACTATCCCCTGATCCTAATTGCCTTTGTACCCTATATTTTTCAAATGATTATTGCATTTCGAAAATATGGCAAAGCCACCGCCTTTCATACTTATCTGGCTAAATTATCTGCTGTAATTCAAGGTGTATTTATACTTTGGTTATTATTCTTTGGCCCTGTTTATTGGTTATTTTATGTAATGATTATTTTAGGGGTTTTAGAAACAATTGAAGAAATAACACTCATTTATCTTTATGACAAATGGGTTGCCGGTGTCAAAGGCATCTACTGGGCCTTAAAAGACAAAAGACGGCTTAATATTGAACAAAACGGTCCTTAAACCTGAGTTGGATTAGAAGAAGGCTTGATTCCGGAAAGTTGATAACTTTTAAACTTAATTGAAGATATACATCAAACGCACATAGGATGGACAAAATTGATTACAAAAAAAAACTTAAACATCTCTACAAACCATCTCCTCATAAAATTGAATTCATAGAGGTACCTGAATTGAATTTTTTAATGATTGATGGTACCGGAGATCCAAATACTTCTTTAGCATATAAAGAAGCCATTGAGGCGCTCTATAGCATATCCTATACCCTGAAATTTATGATCAAAAAAGGAGCATTAGGTATTGATTACGGTGTTATGCCGCTGGAAGGACTTTGGTGGGTGGATGATATGTCAAAATTTGATCAAAATAAAAAAGAAGATTGGAAATGGACTGCAATGATTATGCAACCAGAAATCGTGACCAAAGAAATGGTAGCTGTTGCATCAGAGGAAGTTCGTAAAAAAAAGAATCCAAAAGCACTGTCTAAAATTCGTTTTGAAGCTTTTAATGAGGGAAAAGTGGCACAAACCCTTCATATTGGCCCATTTTCAGAAGAAGGTCCTACAATCAAAAAAGTTCATGACTTCATTTCAGAAAATGGCTATAAACTTAATGGGAAGCATCATGAAATTTATCTTTCAGATATTAGAAGAGCTGCGCCTGAAAAATGGAAGACCATAATCAGGCAGCCATATCGATGAACTTATCCATAAGATCATTTAAATTTAATTATTTCCTTGCTCCTTTTTCGCAGCTTTTTCTTCTTCTTTGGCCATTTTTTTGTAATAACCACGGGTCAAAAAGCTGTGTTTAAAAGCCTCCATATTCTCATTAAACTTTGCTGTACCTTCTTCTATGTTTTTCATAGTAGCTTCCAGCCGCTGAACAAAAATGGTATCCTTGGACAGGTAATTAAGAGCGCCTTCACCCTCTGCTATCCCGGTGACCACACTATCCAAATTTACCGTTAACTTCTGCATCCTATCACTTGCCGATTCAAGATTGTTGATAATTTGCTTTATTTCAAGTCCGGCTAAGGAGTCGCGCATCAAAACCCCAACCACGGAATTCTGCGAGTTCGCTGCGCTTACCAGTTTATTCACCTCCTGAAGTGTATTATTGGCATTAGCACTGGCAACTTTCAGATTCAAAATGGTCTTTTCAAGGTTATTGGCCATGAGCGTATCGTTGAGCAGACGTCCCAAAGTGCCTTCACCTCTGTTAAGAGCAGAGGTTACTTTGAGCAAATCAGCGGTAAGAAGGGCAGCATTCTCACTGGTTACGTTTAGAGTACTCATCATATCTTCTGCCCCTATACGGCTGTAGGATATAATTTGATCTCCGGACTTTATCATTTCTCCCAAACCATTGCCCGGGACAATATTTACAATCATACTGCCTACTAAACCGTCAGAGCCAATTGTTGCTATAGCATCCTTTTTAATATGTTTCAGCATATTATCCTGAATTAGCATTACTACATCTATCGTAGAATCATTTTCCATTACAATATCTTTTACGGTACCCACATTGATCCCTGAGTAGCGCACATTATTAGCTTTTTGAAGGCCGTTGACATTCTTAAATACCGCATGGATAGTAAAAGTATTGCCGAACATGTTTTGTCTGTTTCCTATCAGATAAGCAGCAATTACCAACAATGCTGTGCCCAGGATAACAAATATGCCAAGTCTCAATTTTTCTAAGCTTGTTCTTTCCATATCATTATTTTTTAAAGAATGCTTCTACCTTAGGGTCCTTAGATTTAACTAGTTCGTCATAAGTACCTTCGGCATAGTTAATACCATCTACCAGTAGAATCATTCGTTCTGAAATTACCCGTGCACAGTCCACATCATGCGTAATTATAAGTGAAGACGTGCCATATTTAATTTGAATGCTTCTCATTAATTCAATGATCTCTTTAGCCGTTATGGGGTCTAAGCCACTGGTTGGCTCATCGTACAAGATAATTTTAGGCCTAAGAATCAGGGTTCTGGCCAAAGCCACACGTCTTTTCATCCCACCGGAAAGCTCTTCTGGCATAAGGTCAATAGCATGTGCAAGGCCGACACTCTCTAAAGCTTCAAGGACCAAAGGAGTTGTGTCTGTAATATTACCCAACTTTTCTTTATGTCGGCGCATTGGGAATTCCAAATTTTCCCTTACAGTCATTGAATCATACAAAGCGCTTCCCTGAAACAAAAATCCAATTTCCGAACGCAGAATATCCAGGGTTGTCCTGTCTAAAAGTTTAATTTCCTTTCCCATAACAGATATATAACCGCTATCGGGTTGCATCAGTCCTACAAGACATTTGATCATTACAGATTTTCCTGATCCAGATTTCCCCATAACCACCAAATTTTCCCCTCTATACAATTTAAGGTTGAAACCATTGAGGACATTATTGTCACCAAAGCGCTTGTAAAGATCTTTTATATGTATAATGACCTCACCTTCACCGACTACATTATTCTGGGATATTTCTTTTTCTTGTATCATCACAGGTCGTAAAAAATATCTGATATAAAAACCGCTATAAAATCTATCACAAATAAAAGCATTGAGGTAAATACTACTGCCGTATTTGCAGCCAAGCCCACCCCTGCAGTACCTTTTTTGCTGTAATAACCCTTATAACAGCCCACAAGGCCAATTGCAAAGCCAAAAAAGAAAGATTTTATAGTTGCGGGAACCAAATCCCGATAATCCAATGCATCAAAAACACGATTAAAATATAGTTGAAATGAGACGTTTCCTTTAAAATTTTCGACTAGTGCAGATCCGTAAAGGGCAATAGCATCTCCCATGATCACAAGTAATGGCAGCATAAGTGTTATTGCCAGGATTCGTGTGACAACCAAATATTTAAAAGGATTTGTCCCTGATACTTCCATGGCATCTATTTGTTCAGTAACACGCATAGAACCTAATTCGGCTCCAATTCCCGAGGCAATTCTCCCGGCACAAACCAGAGCCGTGATTACAGGTCCCAGTTCACGAACAATAGAAATCCCCACCATATTGGGCATCCAGGACTCAGCTCCAAATTCAATAAGTGTAGGCCTGGATTGGAGGGTAAGCACCAACCCAATAATAAACCCGGTAACCATTACCAGAACCAGGGAGCGGTTACCCATATGATAACATTGCCTAAGCAACTCCTTAAACTCGAAAGGAGGCCTGAAAATTTCTTTAAAAAAGCGCCCAGCAAAATAGGACAGCTCCCCTATCTCTATAAAGAACCGTTTTATTCCACCCAAACTTCGTTTTACCGTATTCATAGGTGTTATTTATCTTGTGGATCTGATAGCTCAAAATTACTTTTAAAAAGCTATACTATAAATGATATAAGTCATATATAAATCCTGATCCTGATCATAGCCTACTTGTCTAATGAGCACTAATTTTATACTGTCTAAGGTAATTCCCTGACAAAAGAAACCAGAGTTTAAACCACATTACAAATGACCCTAAAGCCGATACTTTTTATTGGGATCCTCATTTTAGGAATTGGTGCTTCTATTCCACCTACAATCGGCTTAAATAAACCCCAAATAGGAATTCAAACAACGTATAAGGAACCTTCTCCTGATAGCATAAAAAAAATCGTTGCCGGCAGTAGAATCCCTATAACACGTAATATTAACATAAGTCAGTATTTTGACTATATGGATTCTTTGGTAAATGTCTATGATTCCCTGGTGCCATATTCTCTGTCAGAACATCTCCTGGTACATGCCAACCCCTGGATTATTGAGACATTGGCCAATACAGATTACTATAGAATGAAGGCCAGGGATTCATTTGTTTATGATCAGCGTAAACTATTGGTTTTACGATTATCAGACTCTATTTTGATCCCTGATCCCCTGTCAGCAGTAACCATTCTTGATAATTTTAAGGAAACCCATCTCGATATAAATATTCCTGAATTTAAGCTTCGGATTTATCAGGATACTACTTTACTATTTACCTTTCCCATAAGAGTAGGCAAAAACGCCAAAAAATATCTGGCTATGGCTGATAAAACCACAGACCTGCGCACCAAAAGGGGAAGCGGGAGGATTATCCGCCATGAAAAAGATCCGGATTTCTATAACCCTGTTAACCACGAACGTTTCTTTACTACAAAAAGAGACGACAACAAAACAACCTTGATGCCTCAAATACCGTGGATAGAGACTGAAATTAACGGTATTAGAAATGGCCAGATGATACATCCAACAACCAATCCCGAAACTTTAGGAAAGGCAAGTTCCAACGGTTGTATTGGTACCAGAGAATCCGACGCATGGATTATTTACTATTATGCTCCTTTGGAAACGGCAATCACAATACGTTATCATTTGGAATTCACAAATGGCAAGGGCGACAAGGTTAAACTAAACGATGTCTATGGATATGGGTTTTGAAATTATTTTTATTCAATTTCAACCCTAGAAGTTAGCTGTTACCCCAAAGGAAGGCCCCTTAAATGTCATATCAAAACTACCATTCCATGAATCCTGCTCAATAGTTGCATAGTAATTTAAATAATGATAATTGGCGCTAAACCCAATATTTTTGAACGCCTGGAATGTGACTCCCGGACTTACATTCCATAAACCACCGGATATATTTCCAATTGTTATACCAAACCAGTCAACCGCCGTTGTAACTGCCCATTTCTGACTAGGAGCCCAAATGTACCAAATCCCAATGTTGGGTAAGGGAAGAAATACCTTTACTTCTTCTCTGCTAAACCCTATTGGTTGATCATTAACAAAGGCATTACCTTCAACAAAAGAATTTGTATTAAGTCCGTGAATACCCAGTCCTCCGCCTAACTCATGTTTTTGTCCGGTGCTTATAACTCTCCCAAAAAAGAACCTGTATAAAGTAAGTCCATATCCTGCGTTAACAGCACTTCCTGACTGGAAAATTACATCCTCCCATTCAATATCTTCATCCAATACGGCATCACCTTCTGCGGCAATTCTAAAAGTCTGTGCGCGAACAGACCAAAATTTAGATTTGGAGAATCTCCAAATAAAATCAATATTAAAGGTATTTTGGGTCCCACCAAGTCCAAAGGTTTCATCAAAATCAATAACATCTAATTCATCAGTTGCAAAGTCCCCCTTTACGCCTGCTTCCACCGACCTTAATGGTACAAAAAGAGCTCCTCTTATTAAAAATTTATCGGTAAGTATAGGGTTTTTATTACTATCTGTTTGGGTAAACGATGAGGTTACTGTCAATAATAAAAATACAATTGGAAATATACGTTTCATTATAATTCTATTTTATGTCTTATTGCTAAACTATGGATATGGACATAAAATAATCATGACTAATCATAAGATGGTATTTTAAGTTGTCTTAAAAATTACCTACAAGCCGTAAAGATGGGCCATTGAATGTCAAATCAAAGCTACCTCTAAAATCAGTCTCGTCTATATTCGCGTTAAAGTTCATAAACTCATAATTAAGATTTATCCCAAGATTTCTTATAATCTGGAAAGTAACCCCCGGACTAACATTCCATAACCCCCCGGAAATACTGTCAATTTTTATCCCAAACCAGTCTACATTGGCCGAAAATGCCCATCTGTCTGTAGGAGCCCAAATATACCAAAAACCAATATTGGGTAAGGGAAGAAATGCTGATACTTCATTCCTTTCAAAGCCAGCGGATTGATCGTCAATAAAAGCTTCACCAGCTACTGAAGCTTTTACATTAAGTCCATGAATACCAAGCCCTCCACCTAACTCATGCTTTTGTCCGGTACTAATGGCCCTTCCAAAGAAGACTCTGTACAAGCTAATTCCGTAAGACACTTC
>CBDUGN010000023.1:0-27180 GCA_965366915.1 uncultured Eudoraea sp.
CATCAAATGTCGCCTCCACAGAATCTCCGGTCCAGGGTCTTATTCCCAAAGGATTGGCAATTTTATTGGTGCCTAAATCCTGGCTAAAATTAATTTTTGTTTTCCCAGTTTTACCTCGTTTTGTAGTAATTATGATTACCCCGGCATTTCCTCTTTGTCCGTAAATTGCAGCAGCAGAAGATCCTTTTAAAACTTCGATGTTCTGAATATCGTTTGGATCCAGATCCGCCAAACGGTTGCTGGAATTTTCTTCATTGCCTCTGTTTGCACCTGAGGCAAATCTTAAACCGGAAGGTATCTCTACATTATTATAGTAAACACCGTCTACAATGATCAGAGGTTGGTTGTTTCCATTGATAGAAGAAACACCTCTGAGTCTTAAGGCAAAACCACCCCCGGGAGCTCCGGAAGATGATGTAATGTTCACCCCTGGCACTTTACCATATAAGGCCCCATCCACGGTAGACTGACTTGTTGTGCCCACCAATTCCTGTGAAGAAACAGTGGAAACCGCATTTGCCAAATTTTCACGTTTTACTGAAGTTGCCAAACCGGTAATAACTACCTCGTCCAGACCAGTTGCCGATTCAGCTAAAACGACATTCAATGTTGTTGCATCGGTAACCCGAATTTCCCGGGTTTCAAATCCCAAAGAGGAAAAAACCAAGGTTGCCGGAAAACTGTTGACAGTAATTTCATATTTACCATCAAAATCGCTCGTAGTTCCCGTATTGGTCCCTTTTATTACGACGTTTACGCCGGGTAAGGGTGATCCATCCAATTCATCCTGGATATTTCCACTGACAGTTGCCTGCGAAAATGCCAGGACTGGCAGCGCAAGAAAAAGCCAAAGGAATACCTTGTTAAGTTGAGTTTTTTTCATGTTCAGTTGTATTTAGAATTAGCTATTGTTCTTTCCAAGGTAGTAAAGAATAGCTGCAATCAAAATTATTTTTAAGGTTTTTTTAACAACGCTGCCGTCGTAAAAGTGCAAAATATGCCAGAAAACATCTTCTATTGGTATGGGGTGCAATCATATCTTCTTACATTTGCGGCGTTAATACAAGGTGTGTAAAATGTACAGGAGTCATACTTGTGGTGAATTAAGGTCATCACACATAAATAAAGAAGTTACTTTGTCTGGTTGGGTACAAAAAACCAGGGACAAAGGATTTGTAGTCTGGGTAGATCTTAGGGATCGATATGGCATAACCCAATTGGTTTTTGATGAAGAACGGACTGATCCTGAAATATTTGAAAAAGCAAGGGCTTTGGGTCGAGAATTTGTATTGCAGGTGCAGGGAACAGTCATTGAAAGAACTTCTAAAAACCCGAATCTCACAACTGGTGATATCGAAATATTGGTTACAAAAATCCGCGTTCTCAACGAATCCTTAGTGCCCCCATTTACCATTGAAGATAACACTGATGGTGGCGAAGATCTCAGGATGAAATTTCGCTATCTGGATATTCGAAGAAATCCGGTTAAAGAAAATCTCATCTTTCGTAGTAAGGTTACCCTGGAAGTCAGGAATTACCTTACCAAACAAGGCTTTATTGAAGTGGAAACTCCATATTTAATAAAATCTACCCCGGAAGGCGCACGTGATTTTGTTGTGCCTAGCAGGATGAATGAAGGGCAGTTTTACGCCTTGCCCCAATCTCCACAAACTTTTAAACAATTACTCATGGTGGGTGGTCTGGATAAATATTTTCAGATTGTAAAATGTTTCAGGGACGAGGATTTACGTGCAGACAGACAACCAGAATTCACCCAGATAGATTGCGAAATGGCCTTTGTGGAACAGGACGATATTTTAAATGCATTTGAAGGACTTACCAGGCATCTGCTTCTAGAAATTAATGGCGTAGAAACAGGAGAATTTCCCAGGCTAACTTATGACGAAGCCATGAGGAGATATGGCAATGACAAACCGGATATAAGATTCGGAATGGAATTTGGCGAATTAAATGATATAGCGCAAAACAGAGATTTTAATGTTTTTAATTCTGCTGAATTGGTTGTTGGGCTTGCTGTCCCCGGTGGTGCATCCTATACCAGAAAAGAAATAGATAAATTGATAGAATGGATACGCCGTCCGCAAATAGGAGCAAAAGGCATGGTGTATGTCAAATACAATGAAGACGGAAGTTATAAATCTTCTGTTGACAAATTCTACGAACAGGAAGACCTTTCCAAATGGGCTCAACGGACTGGTGCAAAACCAGGAGATCTTATATGTATTCTATCAGGTAACGCAAATGAAACAAGAACTCAGTTAAGTGCATTACGCATGGAACTGGCGGAACGCCTGGGTCTTAGAAATCCGAAAGAATTCGCGCCATTATGGATTTTAGATTTTCCATTGCTGGAGTTAGATGAAGAAACGGGCAATTACCATGCAATGCATCACCCATTTACTTCTCCAAAGCCCGGACAGTTAGAATTGCTTGAAACTGATCCGGCTGCTGTAAGGGCTAATGCCTATGATTTGGTTTTAAATGGAAATGAAATTGGTGGTGGATCCATACGAATTCACGACAAAGAAATACAGGCCACCATGTTAAGACATCTGGGTTTTAGCCCGGAAGAAGCTAAAGAACAATTCGGCTTTTTAATGGATGCCTTTCAGTATGGCGCTCCACCACATGGAGGAATTGCATTTGGTTTAGACAGACTGGTTGCTATTTTAGGGGGACAAGAGACTATCCGTGATTTTATAGCATTTCCAAAAAATAATAGTGGAAGGGATGTCATGATTGATGCGCCTGCTTTTATTGACAAAAAGCAATTGAAGGAATTAAATCTAAAATTAGATATTCAATCTTAGCATTAATCCCTCTTAAAGGTAGCATTTTTTAATACCTTTAAACGTATAATCTAACAATGCCCAACCGTATTACACGCTTGTTTACAAGGTTTCTTAAGTGGAGGTATAAACATATTTCCAATAAAACCTTTACACAACTGATGAGTGTGGTTGTTGGATTTTTGGCCGGTCTTGCGGCAGTTACCCTTAAAAACATTACCTACTTCATAGAATCTCTTTTGGAAAAGGGAATCGTTTTTTCAAATTATCAGCTTTATTTTATCACCCCAATAATTGGTCTTACACTTGTTTATCTTTATGTAAAGTTTGTGCATAAAGAAAAATTGGAGCACGCAATTTCCTCTATTCTTTTTGCTCTTTCTAAAAAGAAAGGAATAATTGGGGTAAAGAAGATATACTTACCTCTGGTTACAGCTCCATTGACTGTTGGTTTTGGGGGTTCCGTTGGTCTTTTGGGCCCTGCGGTAGCCTCGGGAGCCGCCATAAGTTCCAACGTTGCGAGATTATTACATATTAACGCCAAAACAAGATCCCTTCTTATAGCTTGTGCTTCTGCGGGGGCCATTGCTTCTATATTTCAATCCCCTATAGCAGCCATTATTTTTGCGGTAGAAGTTTTTAGCCTGGATTTGACAATGATCTCAATGCTTCCATTATTACTGGCTTCCATTTCGGGTGTTCTTACTTCCTATTTTTTCCTCGGTGACGAAGCCTTATTTAGTTTTTCAATAACTGAAAAATTTGAAATAAAAGACACCTTTTTCTATATCGTTTTAGGCGTAGGTACGGCTTTCGCATCTATTTATTTTACAAAAATGTATTTTGGAATCCTGACTTTCTTTGAAAGATTTAAAAGTCCGAAATACAAACTACTGGTTGGTGGATTGGCAATTGGTATTATGCTCTATTTTATTCCACCACTTTATGGGGAGGGTTTTGGATTTATAAATAACTTATTGCATGGTGATCATATTGCTGCCTTGGGTAAAACACCTTTTGATAGTTATACAAAAAACATATGGGTTGTTATAGCGCTCCTGTTTGGGATTACAATTTTCAAAGCTGTAGCAATGACTACCACTTTTGCGGCAGGTGGTTCGGGAGGTATATTTATCCCTACTATGGTAATGGGAAGTGCCTTGGGTAATGTTGTTGCCAAAGTAATAAATAACTTAGGGTTGGGGCTTTCTGTAAATGAGAGTAATTTTACGCTTATAGGAATGGCAGGTCTTATTGCGGGTGTGCTTCAGGCACCTTTAACCGCGATCTTTTTAATTGCTGAAATAACCGGAGGCTACGTGCTTTTCGTCCCCTTAATGATTACTTCGACAATATCCTTTCTTCTGACAAAAAATGCAATTGATTATACCATATACACCCGAGAATTAGCAGAACAGGGCGCGCTAATTACACATGACAAAGATCAAGCTGTTCTAACTTTAATGAAGCTCGATGAGATTATTGAGCGGGATTTTAAAACTATTCGGCAGGATATGAAGTTGGGTGAGCTTGTACATAAAACGGTTGCAAAATCTACAAGAAATATATTTCCAGTAATAGACGCAAATGATGCTCTTGTTGGGATCGTGTCATTAGATGACATTCGGGAATTTATGTTTGACACCTCAATGTACGACAAAATAAGTGTCGAATCCTTTATGCACAATGCTCCTGAGCTTATATTTTATGAAACAGACTCCATGAAGAAGGTAATGCAAAAATTTCAGGATAGCAATGCCTGGAACCTGCCTGTCATAAAAAATGGGAAATATTCCGGATTTATTTCAAAATCCAAGTTGCTGACCGCATATAGAAGGAAGTTAATTAATTTTACACAAGAAGATGCGAATTAGAATCAAACATGTTGTTCTGGTAATTGTTTTGGCCTCGTTGGGTGCAATTATTTATGGCTTCACACTAGGGGAAGATCAATCCGAAATTGCCAATAAATTCATTGGTTTTGGTACGGTTGGACTATTTTTAATAGCTATGCCCTTATTTCTTATAAAAGAGAGCAAAAGCAGGAAAGTAAAGGATTATATGCTTACAGAAGAAAATATTCGTAAAATGCAAGGTAAACTTCCCAAAAAGACTGAAAATCAATAAATTTGGTCAAATTTTACCTTTTCTTTAAAGTGATCTGACCAAAAAATCATACTTTCGTAAGGTAATTTTTTTATTTTAATACTTATTTTAATGACAGGAACTGTAAAATTTTTCAATGAATCCAAAGGATACGGGTTTATTACCAACGACGACACCGGGAAAGACATCTTTGTTCATGCAACAGCATTGAACGGAGTGGAACTAAACGAAGGCGACAAAGTAGAATACCAAGAAGAAGAAGGAAGAAAGGGCATGGTTGCAGCACAAGTGCAGGTAATCGGATAACAATATTTTATTTTGAAATGAACCATCCCCGATATAAAATCGGGGATTTTTTTTTGCCCTTAATTTAACCTTCGTTTCAGAATAAAAAATCGTTTTAATAGTTCTGAACACTCCTCTTCCATAATACCACCGGTTATTGAAGCTTTTGGATGTAATTGCCCGCCTAAAGCAGAAAAACCCCTTTGCGGATCATAAGCCCCAAAAACAACTTTTGAAATTTGACTCCAAAAAAGCGCTCCAGCACACATTTGACAAGGTTCCAGGGTTACATATAAGGTGCAATCTTGCAGATATTTTCCTCCCAGAAAGTTAGCGGCCGCAGTAATTGCCTGCATTTCTGCATGAGCCGTTACGTCGTGAAGTTGCTCGGTTAAATTGTGCGCCCTTGCAATTATTCTATCCTGCACCACAATTATCGCCCCAATGGGCACCTCTCCTTTCTCAAAAGCAGTTTCTGCTTCCTGTAATGCCCTTTTCATAAAATAGGCATCGTCATATTTAAGATCAAAAGACATAATAGTACAATAATAGGTATAGATCTGGTTATAACAAAAAAATGAATTAATGTACATTTGCTACTTCTTATGAAACTATTGAATTCCATCAATTATCCTGCGGACATTCGCAAATTAAAAGCGAAGGAATTACCACTTCTTGCCAGGGAATTGAGGGAATTTATAATTGGCATAGTGGCCGTAAAGGAAGGACATCTCGGTGCAAGCCTTGGTGTGGTAGAATTAACTTTGGCTATACATTATGTATTTAATACCCCCTTCGACAGATTAATCTGGGATGTAGGTCACCAGGCATATGGTCATAAAATTATCACAGGTCGCAAAGATGTCTTCAATACCAATAGGCAAATGGGTGGAATTAGTGGTTTTCCAAAAAGAGATGAAAGCGAATATGATTCGTTTGGAACCGGACATAGCTCTACTTCAATATCTGCAATTCTGGGGATGGCTCTTGCATCAAAATTAAAGGGAGAAAATAGAAGACAACACATTGCCGTAATTGGTGACGCGTCTATTGCCAGTGGGATGGCGTTTGAAGGATTAAACCATGCCGGCGTTACCAATACGAATGTTCTTATTGTACTCAATGATAATGCAATTGGAATTGATCCCAGTGTAGGGGCCCTCAAAAAATACCTTACCAATGTCAAAAAAGGCACAGCAAAAGATGAAAATATTTTTGAATGCCTGAATTTTGATTATACAGGTCCCATTGATGGCCATGATCTTAATTTATTGATAAAGGAATTGGAACGGCTGAAAGGGGTAAAAGGCCCTAAATTACTTCATATTATCACTACCAAGGGCAAAGGACTAAAAAAAGCAGAAGAGAATCAGGTTGTTTATCACGCACCCGGCAAATTTAATAGTAAGACCGGTGATCTGGTAGCTGCACATGCAGTAGATAAACCGCCAAAATACCAGGACGTTTTTGGCCAAACACTTGTAGAACTGGCATTAAAGAACGAGAAAATTATTGGTATTACTCCTGCAATGCCTACCGGAAGTTCTTTAAAGTTCATGATGGAGCAGATCCCGGAAAGGGCTTTTGATGTTGGTATTGCGGAGCAACATGCCGTTACCATGGCTGCAGGAATGGCCACTGAGGGTTTGTTACCCTTTTGTGCGATATATTCCACATTTTTACAAAGGGCTTACGATCAGCTAATTCATGATGTGGCAATACAGAATCTTCCGGTAGCCTTCTTTCTTGACAGGTCCGGACTAGTCGGACAAGACGGTGCTACCCATCATGGTGTTTATGATATAGCCTATTTAAGGTGTATCCCAAATCTCATTATTTTTTCACCTATGAATGAGGCGGAACTCCGTAATATGATGTTTACCATTCAGAAAGGCCTTTCCGGACCAATTGCTATTCGCTACCCCAGAGGACGTGCTACTATAACCAATTGGAAACAACCTTTCCAAGAAATGGAGATTGGGGTCGCTGAAGAATTGATTAAAGGAAATAAAATTGCAGTACTTTCATTGGGACACATAGGGAACTCAATTAGGAAACTGATTGAAGAATTGAATTTTCCCGGGAAAATAGGACATTACAATATGCGTTTTGCCAAGCCTCTGGATGAAAAAATGTTGCATCATATTTTTAATACTTATGAGCGGGTAATTACAGTCGAAAATGGTTGCAAAATTGGCGGTTTTGGAAGTGCCATAATAGAATTTGCAAATTCCATTAACAATGGTATCCCAATTTCAGTTTTTGGAATAGAAGATGTTTTCATTGAACAAGGAACAGTAGAACAATTGCATATAGAAGCACATATAGATTCCCTTTCCATTAAAAAACATATCATAGAATTATTAGAGTTATAATATGTCTTTTAGAATAGTTTTATTGGGATTGCTGTTGTTATCCTCTACACAGGCATACTTTCAGGACAGTATTCCTGCCGCAACCGCAATTGACACTACAAAAATTGATACCATTGTAATCCGGGCCACTCAATACAAAGTCAAAGCAGTACCCAGAGGAATACGTTTTATAAATCCTGATATTTCGTTTAATGAAACTAAGGTGCTTAGTGACCCTTATGAACCCTTCGTAATCCCATCTTTTTGGACCAAAGAAAATAAATTGGGCTTAAACATAAGTCAGGTAGCTTTTGTTAATTGGAATGCAGGTGGTGAAAACGCGGTTTCCGGTCTGGCAAATATCAAATTTGTCCGAAATTACAAATTCAGGTACCTTAAATGGAATAACGAGTTAATCCTGAAATATGGGATTAATGTACAGGAAGGCAGGGAATTAAGAAAAACAGATGACGTTATTAGACTTACCTCTACTTTTGGCTATCGTCAGGATACTCTAAACAAATGGTATTATTCAATTAATACAAAATTCAATACACAATTTACAGATGGTTTTAATTATCCGGACACCGACAATCGTATCTCCAGATTTATGGCTCCGGGATATTTGTTTTTTGGTGGTGGCCCTAACTTTGCGCCTGAAGGTGAAAAATTCAACCTCTATCTGTCCCCTACAACAGTAAAAGCAACTTTTGTTCTTGATCAAGTGCTGGCGAATCAGGGAGCATTTGGCGTGAGGAGAGCAGTATATGATGAGGAGGGTAATCTGGTGACTAAAGGGTCAACCAAATTTATTGAATTCGGGATATTAGTAACAAATACATGGGAGAAAGAAATCGCCATAAATATAATTATGCAACATCGCCTTAGTCTTTTTACAGATTATGTGAGGCGTTTTGGAAATATAGATATAGACTGGGAATTGAATTTTACATTTAAAGTGAACGACTCTTTTGAGGCCAATTTTGGAACCCAGGTTATATATGATGATGATATACGTTTTGATCAGGTAATCTCGGACACCGGAAATGTAATTGATCCCGGGGTTCCAAGAATTCAATTCAGGCAGGTCCTTGCCATTGGTCTGGCTTATAGCTTCTAAAGTTGTTTTCCGCTTATTTTGTTATGTATATGGACAGCCGCACTGTCTGAGAGGCTGGCAACAAAGCAACAGGAACTTAACAAAACAGAATAAATAGAACCCTTGGTATTTCTATATTCAGGGGGCAGAGTTTCTATTAACAATTTGTCATAATTCGTGGGTTTACCTTCCATTTGTCTGACCAGTGCTCGTGAATATACCTCCAGAATATCTGAAATAATTTTGTAGCCTGCGATTTCCTTTTCTAAAACTCCCGGAGAACAATATATCTTATTCACACTTAGCTGAATAATATCCTCAACCTGAGCTTTATAATTACTGCGATCCAAAAGTGAAACTCCAAATGTGCCATTTAAAATTGCCTCTTCGTTTTCAATAAAAATTGATACCGCATCGCTAATTAAGGTATTAATTGCCAAAGCCCTTAAATAGCTAAGCCTGTCGGCCATAATAGTCAAAGAATTATATTTTTTTGTGTTAATAGTGTCTTTAACCAGTTTAATCAAATATTCCAGGGCATATTCTTCGGAGATTAATCCCAGATTAATTCCATCTTCAAAATCAATTATGGTATAACAGATATCATCGGCAGCTTCAACCAAATACGTCAGCGGATGCCTTGAATAGGCTATGTCTGTCCCACGGTCTGTATGGACAAGCCCCAATTCATCAGCAACTTCTTTAAAAAATTCTTTTTGTGACTGGAAAAACCCAAATTTTTTATCTGAGATGTGAGATGATGGCTTTTTTGGAAGAGACTCCTTGGGATATTTCATAAAGGCCCCCAAGGTTGCATAGCTTAATCGAAGTCCTCCGGATACTCCCTCACGCGATTCAGTGAGTAACTTAAACCCGTTCGCATTTCCTTCAAAATCAATAATATCCTGATACTCCTTTTTGGACAAAAGTGATTGATATCTTTTGCCTTCTCCATGTGCAAAGAATTCCCCGATTGCCTTTTCTCCACTATGTCCAAATGGTGGATTACCAATATCGTGCGCAAGGGCTGCGGCAGCCACAATAGCCCCAAAATCTCCAAATTTGTACCCATGGGTTTCCTTCAAATAGGCGTGCTTTTGTAACAGCTTTTCACCTGCAATTCTTCCCAGACTGCGACCAACAACAGAAACTTCCAGACTATGGGTCAAACGGGTATGTACAAAATCTGTTTTTGAGAGCGGTATTACCTGCGTTTTATCCTGGAGACTCCTGAATGCCGCAGAAAAGATTACCCTGTCATAGTCTACCTCAAAGCCCAGACGGGTCTCATTTTGTTCTTTGCGCAGTCTTTTATGTGTATCTCCAAAACGCTTCAGAGACAGGAGTTGTTCCCAATTCATAGGTCTATAATTTCGATGGAAAGATACAGTTTTTTAAAGGTGATTAAATACATAAACAAGTCCTTTTTGAACTAATTATTCAACGCGGAATTTATGCCATAACGTTTCCTTAATCTCTTAACCTTATAGTAACCTTAATAAAATAAATGTTTAACCTGGAACTAACATGACTTTTACAACCCATAGCGTTCTTTGCGGCTGAAAATGTAATTCAACTAAATGACACGATTGTTTATAGCTCTATTACTATTTACCCACTATATGGGTTACACCCAGGAAACCGGGAGCATAGTTGGTAAGCTTACAGATAAAGAGGTAAATAATGAACCCCTTGCATTTGCGAATGTTCTTATAAAAAATACTACCAAAGGTACCACCTCAGACTTTGATGGGCTTTATGAGATTACGGGGGTTATGCCGGGAGAATATACTTTAGTGTTTAGTTTTTTGGGTTATGAAACGCTGGAAATCCCTAATGTAGTTGTGGAGGGCGGCAAAGTTACTCAAATAAATACAGCTCTGGGTGCCGGTAGTGTTTCCTTAGAGGAGGTAGTAATTACAGTCTCAACGAGTAAGGATTCAGAAATTGCATTACTGCTGGATCAAAAAAAGGCTCTTGTTATGCAGGAGGCTATTAGTGCTGAAGCCCTAAAGCTTAAAGGGATAGATAATGCCGCTGCTGCTGTAGCTCAAATTTCAGGAATATCAAAGCAGCAGGGTTCGAACAATGTTTATGTAAGAGGTCTTGGAGACAGATACCAAAACACCACCATGAACGGACTTTCACTCCCGTCAAATGATGTAAATAAGAAAAATATTGATCTTGACATTTTCGGATCAAGCATTATTGAAAATATCTCTGTTAGTAAGGCGTACTCTTCTACATTTTATGGCGATTTTGCAGCCGGTAATGTCAATATTGATTCTAAAGATTATACAGGAAATGGTTATTTAGAGGTTTCGCTGGGTAGTGGTCTAAATTCTAATGCTGCAGGTGAAAATTGGGTTCGAAGTGAGGGCCCTAGTAATTTCGGATTCTATAATCGGTATAGTAAAGACCCCTTTAACAGAGTATTGGCGTTTGGTGTAGACCCACAAGATGCCTGGAGCCCGGTAAACATCTCCGGAGCAATTGAAGGAGGCTATTCTTTTCCTTTTGGCAAAGAATCCCGCCTGAGCTTTTTTGGAGCAGCTTCCTTTGACAATGGCTACGAACTATTGGAAGGGCCTGCACGAGATTATACCAATGTTCTGAAAACCGACTTTCCTAATGTCCGCGAATATGCCTATAGTACAACAACTACGGCATTAGCCAATATAGGGTATAGGATAGATACCAAAAACGTAGTAAAATACAGTTCGCTATTTATAAATAATTCCACTGATGCAGTGGGTTATTATGGAATAAATGGTCTTGGAACAAACAGGGACGCCATATTAAATACGGATGAGGGATTTTACGTAATGAACGTGCAGTTTAACCAAGACATGATTTTTGTAAATCAACTTACAGGAATTCACAATTTTGATGATCAACTTTCTCTGGGTTGGGGAATAGGTTATAATAAGGTGTTTTCTGATGAACCTGATAGAAAACGAATTACGCTCGAGAATTATCAATTTGCTTTGGATGGTGATTCAAATACGAACCCCGTTTTTTATACTAATATTCCTTTTGATAACCAGAGGTTCTTTCAAAGTATTAAAGACGACGAACTGAATAGTTATATAAATTTAGGTTATGAGTTATCAGATAAGGTAAAATTAAATTTTGGGTATAACGGCAGAACAAAAGAACGAAGGTTCAGTAGTATCAGATATGGATATGAGATACTTGATCGGGACAATACTCCTGTTACCGATGTCAATAATTTCAACGCCATTTTTGATGTTTCTAATATCAATATTCCGGAAGGAACCGGGTTGTATGACCTTATTGTCCTTAATCCAATTTCGGATGAAATAGGAAATAAGAACAGACCCGGGTTACCCGAAAATACCTATACCGGCAACCTTGATATTCACGGAGTTTACGCCTCTGCCGAATTAAGCCTTGGAGAGAAATGGTCTTTGGTACCTGGTTTCAGAGTAGAATCTTTTTCTCAAAAGGTAGAATATGATGTAATTAACATAAGACCAGATGATCCTGGTTTCAGAGAAGTTTATGAAAATATCTATTTGCCAAGTTTGAATATCCGTTATGCAGTTAATGATGATTCCAATTTGCGATTTGCTTTTAGTAAAACGGCATCATTTCCGGAATTTAAAGAAGCTGCTCCCTTTGTATATGAAGCCGTAACCATAAGATATGGTGGTAATCCGGACCTTTTAGGTGGATTAAATGGTACAGGAGCTACGTATTCTGACGTGTACAGCTTCGATTTAAAATACGAATGGTTTTTAGAGCAGGGTGAAATAATTTCCTTAGCCGCTTTTTCAAAAACCATAAAAAATCCGGTTAACCGGGTTGTGGCAGCTGATGCTACCGGCACGCAGCGCTATTTCAGAACAGGAGATCAGGCAGACATATATGGTTTAGAGCTTGAAATCCGGAAGAACCTATTATATAATTCCGATGATACCCCTGTCTTATCTGTTGGTCTTAATGCTGCTTATACAAATACAAAGCAGGATTTAAAAGACATCCCGGCGGGTGATGAAAATACCTTTGGAACCTCTTTTGACAGGGATTCGGACGAATTGGAGGGAGCATCCCCATTTATAATCAATACCGACCTTAATTATAGTCCGGAGTTTGGTAATTACAAACCTAAAGCCACGGTGGCTTTTTCATATTTTTCTAATCGAATATTTTCCCTGGGAGCGGGAAGTTTAGGTAATATAGTGGAAAAGGCTGTTCCCACGCTCAATTTCATTTGGAGAAACGAAATAGGTGAGCACTTTGAAGCAAATGCATCTGTTATGAATATTCTGAATCCGGATATTTCCTTTGTCAGGGAAAATACGGGTGTAGGAGACATTATTATAAGAGAATATAACCTTGGGGTTAACTTTGGTCTAACCCTTAAATATAAATTTTAATTCTATTTAATTCTTAAACAATGAAAAACAAGTTTTTATCTTTAGGTATAGCCGCAGCACTGTTATTTGCATGTGAGAAGGACAATACCCCTGATATTGTTATTAATGATAACAGTGTCACAAACATCACAGAAGGAGGAGGTGGTCAACCACCAGCAGAAACCACAGTTAATTTGAGTGGTGTTTATACAGAAAATCTTGTCCTCGATTCTGAAATTGATTATGTCATAACCGGTCCGGTTTTGATGGCAGATGGAACTACGCTGACTATCCCTGCCGGTCTGACTATTAAGGCGAAGCCTGTAGGCGTAAATGCTTATATAGCTATACAACAAGGAGCTCAAATTAATGCGTTAGGAACAGCCAGTAATCCAATCGTAATGACCTCAGAAGCAAACATCCCTTCTGCCGGAGATTGGGGTGGTCTTGTAATTTGCGGAAAGGCTCCTATTAATTCTACTCCAGATGGTTCGGAAGATACCGCAACTTCAGAAGTTGGAGGATTATCCTATGGTGGAAATACGCCAACAGACAATTCAGGTAACTTACAATATGTAAGAATTGAATATGCCGGTGGTGCTATTGACGGAAATGCCGAGCTAAACGGTTTGTCTTTATATGCAGTTGGTAGCGGTACAACGATTGATTATGTTGAGGTTTTTGAAGGTTCTGACGATGGTATTGAATTCTTTGGAGGAACAGTAAATGCGAGTCATATTGTAATTGTAAATGCCGAAGACGATTCTATGGACTGGACCGAAGGCTATACCGGAACTTTAACAGATGTCTACATACAGCACGGTGTATCACACGATAAGGCTTTTGAATGTGATGGATACAATACTGATTTTAGCAATGAAGCTGGATATTACTCCGCTCCAAATGTTACCAATTTAACTGTTGCGGGAGCTGATGATGCCAGTGAGGCAATTAGGCTTAGGGCCGGTACTCAGGGAATATTTACCAATGTAGTTCTTAATGATTTTGACGAAGGTTTTGATTGTGATGGAGATACCGGAGATAATCCTACCGGTCAGGGTGTTCTGGACGGAAATCTTGGTGTTATCGATGTTACTTTTAATAACGTAACTACTAAACTAAAGAATGATACCGGGTATACTTTCACAGAGGCCGATTTCATTTCAGGTGATGGTAATGGTACAGGTACAGATGTTTCTTCCTGGGGTACGGGTTGGACAGTAGGGGTCAATTAATTCAAATAGAATAATCTGATATAAAGCCCGGCAATTCCGGGCTTTTATTTTTGTTATAACGCCTCCGTTTCTATTTAAAATAGATTTAATCCTTGCGATCTTTTTTTTCATTTGTTTTCTTTAGCCCTGTTTTTTCATAACCTTTTTGTTACTAAATATTAATATGTGGTTAACCTTACTTTTACATTGACCCGGTTACTTTGCAGAGTATCAAAAGCGATCGATGAAAAAATTTGTATTACTATTTTCTCTTCTCTTTACAGCACAGCTGTTTTCACAACAAGAAGGTTCTGTTGTTGGCACTATACTAGACAAGGAAATGAATAATGAACCTTTGCTATTTGCCAACGTTCAACTTAAAAATACGTCCAAAAGTATCCAGACTAATTTCCATGGGAATTTTGAAATACATGACATTAAAACAGGCGACCACATCCTGGTAGTTAGTTATTTGGGATATGAGACTTTAGAAATCGCAATTAGTATTGAGGAAAACAAGACTACTCAGGTATTAAGTGAACTAGAATCCAAAAAAATAAGTCTGGAAGATATTGCCAGTTTACAAAGAACATCAGAAGAAACTGCAAACAGTACTTCTATTTCTGAACAAAGTTCAGATAAATAAGAATTACTTTATATATTAAAATAAAACATCCCGCTTTTGACGGGATGTGATTGATTAGCTATTTATGTAGATAAACTATTAGTTTTTGTCTGCTAAACGAGTAGTATTTTTAATTCCATTAATACTGGCAATTTGATTATTGTTGTATTCCACTTCTTTTGCGGTATTATTATGCCAAAAAACCCACTTTCCAGACTTAAGTCCATTTTCATAACTGCCCTGAGATATCTTATTGCCTAATGCATCATAACTAATCCACTCACCATGCAATTGACCTTTTAAATTAAAAGTCCCTTCCTGACTGATTATTCCGTTATCATGATAATCTGTAACTTCTATTAAATTAGTTTCTTTATTAAATTTCTGCTCTTTGCTTTCCTGTCCATATGCAAAAACAGTGACAAATGTCAACGCCAAAAAAATAACTGCTTTTCTCATGTTTGTCATTTTTATAGTCCCCAATATTAGAATAAAGATAAATATTTTAACTTTAAATATACTTTCTCCTAACGTTAATTTTACATATAAACCGTAAAGCATTGCATTATAGTATTTTACACTCTTGCCCATTGAGAAAGCATTAATGATAATTTAAAGTTCACATTACATATACATCATAACTTTTCTTGAGATTTGTTACTGTGTTTAGACACAATAATTAGCAAGTTCATATTGAATATTAGTTTTTGTCGACTATCATTTATGACTACTAATGACTGCCTTTGGCCAAGGCAGTTTTTTTGTTTTATAACTTAATGTTGCGTTAACGTTATGTTAACAAATTTTTTAGTTATTTGTTCCTGACAAAAACTAATTCTAAATGAGGGCCAAACTTCTTACACTTGCATTTATTCTAACCATTTTTTCAACAGCATTATCCCAGGAAAATAGTTCTCTCGATGTCTTTGGCAAAGGAATATTTAATTTGAAGGGAAAGGATAGTACCTGGAGCATGAAGATTGCCGCACGAATGCAATTTTTAGGAACCGCTGCCTGGGAAAAAGGACCGGAAGGTGGTTGGATAAATCCTGCATCCAATATGTTAATAAGAAGAGCACGACTGAAGTTTGATGGTTTTGCTGTATCTCCAAAATTGAAATACAAAATAGAATTGGGCCTGTCTAACAGGGATATGGCAGGACAATCAGAATTTACACGAAATTCCCCAAGAATGATATTGGATGCGGTAATTATGTGGAATTTTTATGGGAATTTTGTGTTATGGGCAGGGCAGACAAAATTACCCGGTAATATTGAACGAGTCATTTCATCAGGTAATTTACAATTGGTTGATCGATCATTGTTGAATGCCGCCTATAATATAGATCGCGATGTAGGCTTACAATTAAGACATCATTTTAATCTTACTGATAAATTCTTGGTAAGAGAAAAATTTGCGTTTTCACAGGGAGAAGGCAGGAATGTGGTTCTTGGAAATTATGGAGGCCATCAATATACCGGGCGATTAGAACTATTACCTTTCGGGAAATTCAAAAATAAAGGTGATTATTCTGGTAGTGATCTTGAAAGGGAAGAAAAGCCGAAATTAATGCTGTCAGCCACTTATGATATTAATTCCAATGCAGTAAGAACCCGAAGTAACCTGGGTGATTATATGTTCAATGATGTAGGTCTTTATGAAACAACTATAAAAACACTTTTTGTGGATGCCATGTTCAAATACAGAGGCTTTTCGTTTATGGGAGAATATGCTAATAGGACTGCTAAGGACCCAATAGCTAAAAATTCTGATGGCACTGAGACAGGAGATATTGTTAATGTAGGTAATGGGTTAAACCTTGCAACGGGTTACGTATTTAAGAGTAACTGGGCATTGGCTTTTAGATTTTCTGATATAAACCCTGATCTTGACATTACAGGCATAAACAAATCAGATCAATATACTTTTGGTATTTCTAAATTTGTAGTAGGCCATAAATTAAAAGTACAAACGGATATAAGTTTTTTAGATGTTCTGGGTGAAACAGACATTTTACTATACAGATTGCAAGTGGATCTACATTTTTAATGCAAATAATAACCTTTAAATAACACGTTAAAAAAGCTTACTTTAGACATTTACGAATTAATGGATTTTAGCACTTATGGATAATATATACTTATTAATGATAATAGCTTTGGGAGCTTTGGCCATTGCAGATTTGGTAGTTGGTGTGAGCAACGACGCTGTAAACTTTTTGAACTCGGCCATAGGTTCCAAGGCTATCTCCTTCAGAACTATTATGATTGTGGCAAGTTTGGGCATTGCCTGTGGAGCAATATTTTCAAGTGGAATGATGGAAGTTGCCAGAAAGGGAATTTTTAACCCCGGAGAATTCTACTTCAATGAGATTATGTTCATTTTCATGGCCGTGATGATAACGGATATCCTGTTATTGGATTTCTTTAATACGCTTGGGATGCCGACCTCTACTACGGTTTCTATTGTATTTGAATTGTTAGGTGCTGCGGTAGCCATGTCTATGATAAAAATAATTGCAGACGGCGGAAGTTTTTCTGAAATTGTAAATTACATTAATACATCTAAGGCCTTTCAGATAATTATGGGGATATTATTATCTGTTGTGGTAGCGTTTTCCATAGGAGCCATTGTTCAATGGATTTCCCGAATATTATTGTCATTTGATTTTGAAAAAAAATCCAAATGGGTTGGTGCAATATTTGGTGGGGTAGCTTTATCTGCCATTACGTATTTCATATTCATGAAAGGTATTAAAGGAACACCTTATGCCGGTCAAACCTTTGATCTTATAGGGGGTATGAAAATTTCTGAATTTCTTGAAAATCAAGTGTTCGCAATTATAGTTGTGAGTTTTATTTTTTGGTCCTTATTATCCTATATTTTAATAATGTTCGCCAAAATAAATATTTATAAATTGATTATCGGTGTTGGGACATTCGCCCTGGCATTGGCTTTTGCAGGGAATGATCTTGTAAACTTTATAGGGGTACCTATTGCGGCATATCAATCTTATGAAGCATGGACAGTTTCGGGAGTAGCAGCCACTGAATTTAGTATGGAAGTATTAGCCTCAAAAGTTCCTACACCTACAATTTTACTGTTCATTTCAGGCATGATAATGGTCGTTACGTTATGGTTTTCAAAAAAAGCCCGTTATGTGGCAGATACTGAGATTAATCTGGCAAGAGAGGGAGAAGCCAAAGAACGGTTCAGACCTAATAATTTATCGAGAGGTCTGGTAAGGTTTACCATATTAGCATCTAAATATACGGAAACAGTATTGCCAAATTCCCTGCTTGAAAAAATTAATAAACAATTTACAAAACGTACTCTTGCCCTGTCAAAAGGGAAAATACATGAATATGCCGCTTTTGACATGGTTAGGGCAGCTGTAAATCTTATGGTTGCAGGTATCCTGATTTCAATTGCCACTTCCTATAAATTACCTTTATCTACTACCTATGTTACGTTTATGGTAGCTATGGGAACCTCGCTTGCAGATCGGGCCTGGGGTAGCGAGAGTGCTGTATATAGGGTGGCAGGAGTATTGAATGTGATTGGTGGTTGGTTTGCAACAGCCATTATTGCCTTCATAGCTGCCGGCACTATCCTTGCGATTATAAGTTTTGGAAAAGGCGCGGCCATTGCGGTTTTACTATTTGTTGCCATTTTATTGTTGGCAAGAAATTATATTTCCTATAACCGAAAGGCCAAGGCGATACGCGCTGAGGATAGATTGATAAGATCAGAGAGCAGTTCTATACAAGGTGTTATAGAGGAAAGTGCGCATAACATATCTAACGTTTTAAAAAGAAGTAAGAAACTTTATAGAAATAGTATTGATGGATTGGCAAAACAGGATCTTGATGTCCTTAAAAAGAACAAGAACAATGTTGTTAAGTTATCCACTGAAATAGATGACCTTAGAGATAATTTGTTCTATTTCATAAAAAATCTTGACGATAGCAGTGTTGAAGCCAGTAATTTCTACATTAATATTTTGGGATATTTAACAGATATTGCACAATCTCTGGAATATATTACGCAAATAAGCCATAAACACGTTAATAATAATCACAAGAAATTAAAATACAATCAGATTAAAGAATTAACGGAGATCAATATGGAATTGGAAACCTTATTAAACAGATCCAAACAGGCCTTTGATAATCGTTCATTTGAAGAAATTGGCGCCATATTAAATAGCAAGGAAGAGCTTTACATAATGGTTTCTCAAAAGGTTGAGAAACAAATAGCCAGAACACGGACTGAAGAATCCAGCCCCAAAAATACGACCTTGTATTTTTCCCTTTTACTGGAAACTAAAGATTTGATGACCGCAATAATCAGTCTTCTCGATATGTATTATGAAAGGTATGATGGCAGTGTAGAACCTGCTACTGTAGAGTAGGAGATTTTTATCTGCCAACATCCGGGCTCTTGTATCAGCATATTGGATTCTATGCATTTAGGTGAAATTTAAATGCTAGGCAACGGCTTTTGGGTTAACCGCATGTTCTTTAACCTCGCTTTCCAGGGGTTTCCAATCTCCATATAAAATTTCTGCCACTTCAATTAGAAGTTTAATTAAATCATTCAAGTTATCTGCATCGTTAACTAATGAAGAGGCCATATTGATGGTTATGAGGTCGTGTCGAATTAAACGATTAATTTCCCGATTACTCTTTTGAATATCTTTATCAGTTTGTTTTTTAAGCAACAACAGCTTTTGATGGTAAAGATCTCTATCCTTTTCTGTGCGGAAAAGATAGATTACACGTAACACTTTTACCACCTTCTTCCTGAAACTATCATACATTTCCTTAATATGTGGATTATCCGATTTGGAGTACAAGGAGACATTATTACCCAACTCCAGAACATCTCGGATTATTTCCACCATTTTCCGGTTCGCCAATTTAATTTGCATAATCCTATCATTCTGACTTTCAGTCAAATTTAGTGAGCTTTGGGTAATAGCTGCATATTTTATGATTTCACCATATATAGTTTTTACTTTTCTTAGGTATAAATCGCGGACATCTGTTTTAAAGTCCTCCGTTGATTGTTGTATTATTTTTTTCGCCTTAATCCCCGACTTTATGTCTCCCCTGTGAATATTTAGAGCATGTGCAACAATCTCAAAAATTGCATTCTTATATAAGAATTTTGACTCCTTAATAAGAGTGGCAATAGCAGTCTCCGGATATTTTAACATTTTATCATCCAAATATTTTGGCACTTCTATGGCCTTTTCAGGTAGTATTCTCTCTGGCACTATTTTCTCAACAAAACGTGCTATAGGCTTAATAAACCAAACCAGAATAAATGTATTAAGTATATTGAAGACTGTATGGAACAAAGAAATCGCCACCGGTATAGCCACTGCCACTAAATAAGGAGATGGAGAACCTAACTGCTGTGCTAACCAACTTATCATATGTAAGAACGGATAAAACAATACGAGCATCCAAATAACACCTAAAACATTGAATATAAGATGTGCTCTGGCTGTTCTTTTGGCCTGATAATTGCCCACAATGGCGGCAAGATTGGCCGTAATGGTAGTACCAATATTCTCGCCGAGAACCATTGCCGCGGCCATTTCAAATGGAATCCATCCTTCAGCAGTCATTATCAGCGTTAAAGCCATAGTAGCGCTCGAAGACTGAATAATCACAGTTAAAAGAGTACCAATAAATAAGAAGAGGAGTACAGACCAAAAACCGACATTCGTATACCTTGAAAGAAATTCAAGGATTTGGGGGTTATCATTAATATTGGGCATTGCCTCCTTTAAAAACTGCAATCCAATGAATAAAATGGCAAATCCGATGATAAATTCACCCCAGTTTTTGGTTTGATCATTTTTGGAAAATGTAAATAAAAATCCAAAACCCACTAATGGCAGGGCAATAGCACTCATGCTTACCTTAAAACCAAGTAAAGTAATCAACCAAGCCGTAATGGTAGTTCCAATATTAGCCCCCATGATCACACTAATGGCCTCCGGTAAGGTTAATAAAGAAGCATTTGCAAAACTTACCACCATAAGCGTAGTGGCGGAAGAAGATTGTATTACAGATGTAATAAGAAACCCTGTCGCTATGCCTAAGAATCGATTCGAAGTCATAGTTGCCAGGATGGAGCGCATTTTACTTCCCGCAAGCTTTAATAATCCGTCGCTCATTACTTTCATCCCAAAGAGGAACAACCCCAGAGAGCCGATCAGTTGTAAAATATCTGTAAATCCAAATTCCATGTACCTATTGCTAGTCTATTTTTTAAATTTAAGTAAACAAATGGTTAATTCTCTGTAAATTTAAGATATTGTAATTCTATTTTTAGAAAATAATCAAATCATGGCTAAAACTTTCTTACTGTTATTTTGCGTCTGTTGTACCGCTCTCCTATTTGGGCAGGACCTTGCTCCTAATCAATTGCTCAACAAAGCCATAGCCTATCACGATCCTCAAGGAAATTGGGTTGACTTTAAAGGGCAGCTATTTATCACCATGAAGACCCCTAACAGCAGCGACAGGTTAAGTGAGATAACCATTGACCTGCCGCAACAATATTTTAAGCTAGTCACCAAAAAAGACAGTGTAATTACAGAGCAGATTATAAATAAGGGGCGTTGTAAACTTTTGCTCAATGGTTCAGAAACACTTACTGATGATGAAATTGCCAAACACAGATTGACATGCGAGCGTACCCAGACCATGAGGGACTATTACACCTATCTATACGGGCTTCCAATGAAGTTAAAAAATACGGGGACCTTATTGGATAGAAAAGTATACCGGAAAACATTTAAGGGTAAAATTTATGATGTGCTTAAGGTTACCTATGAAGAAGCTGTAGGAAAAGATACCTGGTATTTCTATTTTGATCCTGCAACTTATGCCCTCGAAGTCTATCAGTTTTACCACAACGAAGAAAAAAACGATGGCGAATACATAATTCTAAGTGGTCTGGAAGAAATTAACGGGATTAAAATGCCAAAAATAAGGGCGTGGTACTACAATAAAGATGACAAATATTTAGGTACGGACACCCTTACTAAAACTGCGCCAACAATAGACTAATGAACATGCATTCTCCGTTCATCGAAAATTAAATACCTTTTTGGTAATGGCTGCGTTATTTCATAAGTAATAAGTCAGTATCATGAAATTCCCCAATATTTTTTTGAAGTCCCATATCTTATTCGGAATACTCTTTTCAATTCTAGTTGCCTCCTGTAGTACGGATGCACTGGTGGAGAATGAAATACAGCAACTGGAATCTGAGGACGAATTCCCAAATGATAATTCTGCCCGTTTGGCTGCACAAGATCTTTATTTGAATTATTATCTGCCTTCACAAACTGCCGGCACAGACGTTCCATGGACCGGTAATGAAGTTTCCTGTGATCCCGGCAGTGTCCCTGAAGCAACAATAGTAAAAATAATGCAGCGATTGCAATATTACAGAAGGGCAGTAGGCCTGGGTAATGAAATTACAGAAAACCAGTCAAAAAGTGATAAAGCTCAGTTGGCGGCATTGCTAATGAACGCGAATGATGCCCTGGACCATGACCCCCCTTCATCATGGAAATGTTATACCCCTGATGGTAAAGAAGGTGCTGGTAATTCTCTCCTGACGATGACAAAAAATGCTGAGGCAATTGATTCCTATATTAGAGACCAGGGAGCAGATAATGGCCCGGTAGGTCATAGAAGATGGTTATTATGGCCGCGTTTACAGGAAATTGGAATTGGCAATACAAACAGATCTAATGCTATATGGGTATTAGGAAATGCAGGTACTCCACCGGCAGATGCTCCCGAATTTATCTCCTGGCCACCTGAGGGATATATCCCCGATAGGCTTGTTTTTCCCAGATGGTCATTTTCAATTGCCGGTGCAGATTTTTCCTCCACCTCAGTATCTATGCGCGATGCAAATAACAATGCCATTAACCTACAAATTGAGGCCTTAAGTACTTCTTACGGTGACCCTACGGTGGTCTGGATTCCTGAAAACATAAGTGCCAATGTGAGCGAGGATACATCGTATACAATTATCCTCGAAGATGTAGAGGTTAACGGAGTGTTCAGGGATTATTCATACCAGGTTACCCTGTTTGATCCCAATACTTAAACTGATCAAGATCATTTCACAAGAATAAATGCTTTTATACTTTTAACCAGAGTTACGCTACAAAGGCGTAAATTTAACAACATCTAAAATCTGGAATTATGAAAAAATTTATTCTAAGCTTATTAGTTATTGGCCTTACTAGCCAGGTATACTCACAAATTACCAAAGTAGAAGAATTGTCCGAAGTTGTAGTTACTGCTGTGAACTACAAGTATTTGAATCAAACAGATAACAAAGAGGCTGCCATTCCCGTTCAAATGCTGCAGCGCAAAGTTGCTGCCTATGATGTAACCACAAAGGATTATTATCAGGATGATTACGATTACTATACTGTGGAATTTTATATTCCTGACGGTAAAATAGTTGCGGCTTATGATGCTAACGGTAAGATTTTAAAAACCATTGAAAAATTTAATGATATTAAATTACCCACTGCTGTATCTAAAGCCTTACTAGATCGATTCCCTAACTGGACTGTTGCTAAAGATGTTTATCGGGTTACCTATACAGATAAAAAAGGTGCTAAAAAAGTCTACAAACTTAAATTAGAAAATGCCGATAAAACCATGAAAGTTAAGATGAATGAAGACGGTGAGTTCCTTTAGCATTTAGAATACGCAATTACAATCAAAAGGTAATTGTTTTAAGGAAATAAAAGGTTCTGTCCTAGTTAGGGGCAGAACCTTTTAATTTTTGCATTGTCCTTTTCCAATCAGATTATTTACCATAAGCACAGCTGATCCAAATCATTTCAGGAAACTTTTAAGGAAGATATCTTTGTACTATTAATGCCAGAAAGAGGCTATATATTAACTTTAAAACGTAATACCATGAAAAAATTTTGTATCGGTTTATTGGCTTTTGGGATAGCCAGCCTGACATATTCTCAAGAGATCAAAGTAGAGGAACTATCCGAAGTTGTTGTTGAGGCTGTAAATTATAAATATTTAAATACAACAGATAACAAAGAAGCACCGGTGCCTGTTAAAATGCTGGAACGCAAAGCGGCATCATACGATGTAACTACCAAGGATTATTATATGGATAATTATGATTATTATACCGTATCATTTATTATTCCTGATGGGAAATTAGTCGCTGCTTATGGTCCCGATGGTAAAATTTTAAGAACCATTGAAAAATACAACGATGTTCCATTACCAGATGTAGTACGTAAAGCATTACAGGACAGATTCCCAAGTTGGGAAATTGTGAAGGATGTTTATCGTATTCGGTATGAGGATAGAGAAGGTGCCAAAAAGAACTTTAAGATTAAATTAAAAAATGGGGATAAAACAATGAGAGTAATGATGAGTGAAGACGGAGAATTTCTTTAATACCCCGTCCTTAATTGATATCAGAATTTTACCCCTGATGTTGCTACTTTGCAGGGCCCGGAATTTAATTTTCCGGGCCCTTTTTAATGCAGCACATTATCTATAAAAGTTCATTTCATCTAAATAGGTCCAAACTGCGTCTGGCAACATAGCCCTGATATTTTTTCCAAGCTTATGTTGTTTTCGAATAAATGTGGATGAGATTTCCATTATTGGAGCATTTACCCACTGTACTTTTGGATGCAAATTAAATTGATGCTCTGAAGAGCCTCCAGAAATACGGGGATACACATAAATTTCATGATTCTCCAATATTACCTCGTAATTTTTCCACTTATGAAAGCTCTTTAAATTATCCTCCCCCATTATCAGGCAGAATTTATGGTCGTTACCGAACTTTTCTCCCAGGTGAACCAATGTATTTATAGTATAATTTGGCTGCGGTAAATCAAATTCTATCTTACTAGCCTTAAGTTTAGGATATTCTTTTACAGCTTCAAACACCATCTGATAGCGATGATTGTTATCCAGCAAGGTTTTCTTGACTTTAAACGGACTCTGAGGTGTAATCACAAACCATACTTCATCAAGATCTGAAAACTCAACCAAATAATTGGCAATAACTAAATGCCCTATATGTATTGGGTTAAAAGTCCCAAAAAAAAGTCCGATTTTCTTCATTTAAATATATGAAACAAGAATTTTTAACGTACTACAAAGGCCTTTCGTTGCAATAACTACTTTCTCTGTATACCAATAAAATTTGCGACTAAATCATGTGCCTCATTAAGTGCCGAATCCAAATCGTAATTTTTAATTACTATATCAAACTGAGGTGCCGTGGCTAATTCTACGGAAGCTTTTGCGATTCGCATATTAATCTTATCCTCGCTTTCTGTACTCCGCTTTTTAAGTCTTATTTTTAGTTCGTCTACACTAGGGGGTTTTACAAATACGGCTAGCGTCTTATTTGGATATTTTCTTTTTATTCGCAATCCACCGGCAACGTCAATATCAAATATGACATTTTTTCCTTCGGCCCATAGTCTTTCAACTTCACTTTTTAATGTCCCGTAAAAATTATCTCTGTATACTTCCTCCCACTCCAGAAAATCATCATTTTTTATATGCTTTTTAAATTCATTTGTTGTCATAAAATAGTAATTTTCCCCATGCTTTTCCTTACCCCTCCTTGGCCTTGAAGTCGCGGAAACGGAAAAGGCCAGATTAAGTTCTTCCTGCTTTAACAAATATTCTACTATTGTTGTTTTACCACTTCCTGAAGGAGCCGCAAAAATAATAAGCTTACCTCCCTCCATTATAGCACATTGAGCATTTGTTCCTTAATTTTTTCCAGCTCATCTTTCATTTGCACGACCAACTGTTGCATAGGTGCATAATTTGCCTTTGAACCAATTGTATTTATTTCCCTCCCTATTTCCTGGCTGATAAATCCTAATTTTTTACCATTAGAATCAGGAGATTTCATAGTTTCAATAAAATAGTCTAAATGATTCCCTAATCGAACTTTCTCTTCTGTAATATCATATTTTTCGAGGTAAAAAATCAGTTCCTGTTCAAAACGGTTTGCATCTACTTCTGTCTTCAAATCAGCTACTGCTTTTTCCAAACGTTCACGAATAGTCGCCAATCTATCCGGATCCATTTTTACTACTTCACTTAAAAGGTTTTTTATTGATGAGATTCTTTCAGCAAAATCCTTTTCAAGTACTATTCCTTCTTTTGAACGAAAATTATTTATTTCTTCCAAAGCTTTCCCAAGGGCATCCTGTATGACCTTATACTCAGAATCATCAATATCTTCCCTGTCCGTTTTAAGGGCGTCGGGGAGTCTGAGTGCCATTTCCATGAGTTTAATATCATCACCATCAGCGATAGATCTTAGCTGCTTAATATATTGCCTAACCACCCCTTCATTCACAACAGAAGATGCCTCGTCTCCCGTAATTTCGACATATAAACCAAAATCTATTTTGCCCCTTACCAATGAATTAGCAATTGTATTTCGAAGTTGCAATTCCTTCTCCCGGTAGGCCGAAGGCATACGTGCATTTATATCCAGGTTTTTGCTGTTCAGGGATTTTAATTCGATGGTGATTTTCTTGGATGGAAGCTGCACCACATGCTTGCCAAACCCTGTCATGGATTGGATCATAAACTATATTTAATTTTGATAAAGGTACTAAAATCTAAAAGGGATTTTCCAGAACTCAAACTAATTCACTACAATTCCCTGATCCAAATATTCCTGAAGCTTACCCGACTATTATCTCCATGATCCTGAAGTTTCAACGGTCCTTTGCCATGGGGTGGATTTTTTGGCCATCCTATATAAGGAGTAGTCCCTTTAATTTCTACATGATCCTGTACTAAGACACCATTATGAATAACCGTTATTGTACCCGATTTGGTTTTACCCCCTTCTGAATTAAATCTCGGGGCATGGTAAATTATATCATAAGTATTCCAATCTCCAGTGGGAACGGAAGCTTTTGCCAAAGGAACATGTTGCTTGTAAATTGAAGCAACTTGCCCATTTACATAAGTATCGTTGTCATTATTATCCAAAACCTGAACTTCATAAAGGCCCGATAAAAATATGCCACTATTTCCCCTGTTCTGTCCTTCTCTTTGAACTTCAGCAGGTGATCTCCATTCAATATGCAGCTGCAAATCCCCGAACTTTTGTTTGGTCTGTATATCCCCGGTTTTGTCTTTTACAGTCATACTTCTGTCATCGTTTAGAAGCCATACAACATCTGAGCTATCATTAGACATCTCCCACATATCAAAATCAC
>CBDUGN010000024.1:0-26868 GCA_965366915.1 uncultured Eudoraea sp.
GTTTTATTAATCATATCCAACTTAAACCAACGAAGATAAGATATCTCAATCACACCCGAAGTTCATCATTTTATATTGGCTATGTAGTACATTTAAATAAACTCCCAGAGTTTAAAAGGGTGGTTTTAATAGATGCGGCAATCTTATGTAAATAAGGATTTGGGGGCATATTTCATTTTGAGTTTTGGAGGTTAATGATCCACCAGAACCCTATTGCCTTTTGTGCGCAAACACTGTTAACGCAACTATAAGGCTCTGGTTTTCTGGCAAAAAAGAAATGCCAACTTCCAACTTCCGACTTCCAGCGCAACTTCCAACTTCATTTTCCAACTTCCACTTGCAGCCCAATTACCACAAAAATCAGTATAAAAAGTAAAGAAATACATAATAATTACGCCTTAAATGGGTTAATAGGTTATAAATTCCTAAATTCAGCTTGTCAGAACTTAACTGAAACTAAAGTTTTCCTATGCAGCGATACAAAATCCTGGGAGTCAGTACCATTTTGATTCTTACGCTTTCTGCCCTTACCCTTGGTCTCCATAATTCTGCGGTTAGTTCCAGGTCCAGCACTGCAATTTCAGCCCATAAGTCAAATAATACCTTAATCGATCAAAAAGGGGTGCAGCTATATAAATGGCAACAACAAGAATTGAAGTTAGCCATACAAGCATATTTTGATAAAGCCATTGCATCAGGGGCAATAGTGGGTGCCGGTGTGAGTATTGTGAAAGGAGATTCGATTGTAATTTCAGATGGATTTGGTAAAAGAAATATTAACGTCGATGCCGGGGTTGACGGCCAAACCATTTTCAGACTCGGATCCCTATCTAAGGGATTTACGGGGATATTGGCTGCTGATTTAAAAAATGAAGGCAAGATAGATTGGGAAGATAAGGTCAGCGATTATATTCCGGAATTTCAGTTAGGAGATCAAAGCAATACAGAAAAAATTACGCTTGCCAATATTTTATCTCATACTTCAGGGGCGCCTTATCATAGCTTCACGAATTTGGTTGAGGCCGGTTTGCCATTAACGGATATTGCTAAACGTTTTAAAGAAGTAGACCCAATTAGTAACCCCGGTTCGATATATAGCTATCAGAATGCGCTGTTTGCACTCTCCGGGGAGATGATACACAAAGCCACCGGCCAGGAAATCACCACCTCATTGGATGACAGGTTTTTTAAGCCACTGGAAATGTGTTCCACCACGATGGATTATGAAACCTTAATACAAGCAGAAAATGTTGCAGTACCTCATGCAAAGAGGAGAAACGGTTGGAAATCTAAAAAACTCAGGAATAGTTATTTTAATGCTGTAGCTGCCGGAGGCATTAATGCCAGCGCTGAGGATATGGCCAAATGGATGCGATTTTTATTAGGGCATAATCCGGAGATAATGAGCAAGCAAGCCTTAAAAGAAGCTTTTAACCCGGCAATAGAAATTACGGGCCACTACAAATATTACCAGCGCTGGCCGGGACACCAGGCATCGTATTACGGCTTTGGGTGGAGGATCCATAAATTTGTTGAGGACCAGTCCAAACAGGAAAAAACAATTTGGCACCACGGTGGAAGTGTAAACAACTTCAGAAATGAAATAGCGGTATATCCCGATGCAGATCTGGGGATTTGTGTACTATTGAACAATAATTCCAGGCTTGCAAAAACTGTAGTCCCCGACTTGTACAAAATTATCAAAAAGGTCTACGGCCAGTCTGCCGCCAAAATTGCCTTTAACAGTGTTCCAACCAATGTACTTCACCTTTGAATAGTATTTTAGTTCATAGGTAATATTATAATTTTATTGCAAATCCTTTAATCCATCCCTGGTAATTAAGCTATTGATTCACTGATGGCTGGTATCATTAATTTCCTGGAGTAAGACCAGTTGAGGGTCTTTATTAATTATTAGATAACCGGCTTCAATACTCGCAAAACCTAAGCATTTTTATACACTAATGAAGATATATCAAAATTAACAGATCAACCTTCAACGCGTCTTCAAATCCGAAAGCAGAACCGTTTTAGGTTCCCTAATGTAAAAATTCGAATTGATTTTCCATATACGAAATTACGGTTTCCACTTCTTTTTTTAATTCCTTTTGCAAACCAATATTAACTATGCAAGAAAGACTGACAGCGCCAACAAGTTTAGATATTTTATTATTAGACAAAATACAATAACGCAGGTAAGGAGAAAATTCTCCGTAAAAATTAATTCCATTTTCAAAAACTCCTTTTACGCTGCTATAATCATGGCAATTACCGGTTTCCAGGCGTAAATCCTCTCGCACTTTTTTGGGCAACTGGTTAAACCGTTCAATATTGAGGTCAAAGGCCCCATAAAAATTATTTAAAAGCACTTTAAGGGAATCACCAAATATAGAAGTCTCGGTACCCCTTACTTTAAGGCCATCCCATGTATTCTCTTTGCGCTCAATAGGGATGATCTGCGTTAATTCCCAGCCAATATTTGTAGCCAGGGTTGCAGAATCTAATCTTATTGTTTCTTTTAGCTCAAGGGCGTTAAGCACTTTAAACCCAATTGCATACTGATCGGATAATTTTTCTATATTATTTTCAATATTCCTGAGATCTGTCTTTAAATCCTTATATATTGAACGTACATAACTTTTTTCTTTTATTATGGTTTGTCGCTCCTCATTCCAGTTATTAATCTGTAATGCTATCAAAATCCCTATAACTACCAATAAAATTTCACCCAAAGCATAGCGGACATATTTCAGTATATTGTTGTCATCCGCCAGTTTTCTGCGAATTTTACTAAAGAATGTTATCATGAGACAAAAATAGGGATTGGTCGTACTTCATCAGGAACTGAATTAGTCTAATGCTGTAAGTCAGTATAATTATTAAAAATGGAAGATACGGAATTTAGCCTTACAGAAGTCACACTTGTCAGCAGCAGTACCTCTTCCTCCAATCCATTGGAATCTTGCTATCCCGGATAGGGATTCTAACAAGCCAAGAGCAAGAAGCTCGAGTAGGTAGCGGCTTAAATAATAAACCCAACCTGGTAAAGGTTGGGCTAAATACTGATATTAACTGGTTTAATATCTTAAGGTATTAGATCTCCTAAACTACATACCAATCCAATATATTCAGCTGGTGTGACTCCTTCAAGTTCCTCTGCAGTAATCGTTTCAGATTGACCAGCTACCGTAACCGTATAAGTATCGTTTCCATTATCGCATATCTCAACGGCTTGACCTTGCAAATCACATGATTCACAATTTCTATCGTCAGCATCGTCGCTGGAGCAACTGCTAAAACCAAAAGCCATTATAGCTATCATGGACATTCCTAAAATACATTTCTTAAACATAACTATCTGTTTTATATAAGGGTTAAAGAACTAGAACGATTCTTTTTACCAAATATTTTAACTAAGCATTTATATAAAGGATGTCACCAACGAAATAATTAGAGGATTATACGATACCAGCATGTCGTAAGAGGGATCAGCACAGTATATTATAAAGCGGTCTTCAACCCGGTAATTAACTGATCAATGTCCTCCATACTTGTGTAATGCAAAAAAGACATTCTCAACACCCCCGGTTCTAAAGGGATACCCATATCCATAAGAGGGCGCACGGCATAGAAATCGCCCATACCTAACATCAGTTTATGGCTGGTTAGGGCAGTATACACCTTCTCAACACTTTTATTAATGGGAAGGATCGAAATCGTGGGGACCCTTCCTTGGGCTTTATGAGGACCTAAAATCTGAAGATCATCACGGGATCTCAAAAACTCCAGTAAGGGCTCCAAAAGGGCTTTTTCTTGTGAACGAAATAAACTGTTTAGGGCACTGTTTCTTTGAGGGGCCAATGCCTGTTCGGCAAAATGATGTTCATACACCACATCAAAATAATCCAAAATACCGCTTACTGATCCAATTTGAGCATGGTCCGGACCAGCCGGGGTTAACATACTTCTGGTAATACCCTCCTTAAAAAAATGTGACTGGTTTTCCATTTTTACTATCAAATCTTTCTTAACGTACATCAACCCTAAATGTGGCCCAAAAGTCTTGTATAAAGAAAACAGATAAATGTCTACTCCCAACGCTTTTAAATCCGGCAAACCATGGGGAGCGTAAGCCACACCGTCTACCACACAAAGTGCTCCAGAGGCATGCGCTTTTTGACTTATATCTTTTACAGGGTTCACATGGCCGATCACATTTGAACAATGGGGAAATGCCACCATCCTGGTGCGCTCAGTAAATAATCGGTCCAGTTTGTTCAGACTGAGCAATCCGGAATCTTTATCTACATGCCACTCTACAATTTTAATTCCCCTTTCTGCTAATCGCCGCCATGCACCGGCATTGGCCTCATGATCCTGACACGAAACAATGATCTCGTCCCCATCTTTCCACATAGGACGCATGGCGTTGGCCAAAACATAGACATTTTGTGTGGTTGAAGGGCCGAAATGTATTTCCGAAGCATCTACATTGAGGTATTCGGCCATTCGTTTATATGAAGCGTCCATCATTTCTCCTGCTTTCATGGATGCGGGATACGGATAGTAGGGCTGCACCTTATTTTTCATATAAAAGGCTGCCAATTTATCAATAAATTGGATACAAGGATAGGAGCCCCCTGCATTTTCAAAAAAAGCCCACCCCTTAAGCGAAGGTTCGGTAAAAGCAGGAAATTGTTCGCGGACAAATGGTAAATCGAGTTTCATAACTAATGAGAATGTTTACAAATAGTTGATCACAATTGGGAGCAATTGGTTGTTTTATCTAAGATAGAGAATTATTCAACACAACTTTTGCTATGATAAACCCTAAATTATTATGTGCTCCATGAATTGAGGAAAATTCGATGCTCAGGGGTTGCTCTTATCTGACAGGTTAATCGTTTTAATTGTGGAGATCAGGCTGCCGTCTTCTGTCATACCCTCAATATAGAATGAAATATTTTGCATTCCGGCATCCACCATTTTAAATGTTGCCTTACCATAGATATCCAATTCCAATTGGGGTTCCCAGTGGAGGGCGCCTGTAAATTCAAACATGGGGCTGGCATAAATGTATTTTGGGGTATAAAACTTTTTTGGAATATCAAAGCCGTTGGTGGTATCAATAAAGCTCCTTTTATCAGCTGCAGCAGAGTTCCCCTGAAGCGGAGTCCTTCTGGTCCATATCCTGATAACACCACCCGCACCAGCTGGCCCCTCCATAACATCGGGTCTTGGATCAATTTCAATACGTTCGATCTCCGCAGTATAGAGTTCATAAAGAAAACTAAAAAAACTACCTGATTGCTGAAAAGGATCGTCTACAGGCGTACCCGGGGTTTTAACACTACCCCCGGCACTACTACCTTGTTGTTGTTGTGATGGAGGAGGAGGAGTTGACGGAACTGCAGTCTCGGCTAACAAGCGGGTGCCGTCCAAATATATAACAGGTGGTGCACTTTTAAGGGTTCTTCTATTCCTTATCCCAACAGCACCCAATCCCTCCACTATATTGTACCCTTTCATTCTGATAAGATCTGTTACCCTTGGATACATGTTAACCACTTGCTGATCTACAACAATCTCTTTCTTACCAAGTATACTGGAAAATTTGCGTTTTTCGCCCACTAGTTTTACTTCATCTAAAAAAATGGTTTTGTTCTCTAACTTGTAGTCCTGTTCAGGTAGTTCCTGAACATTGATATCAGCGGTGTTGTTTAATAGAGTCTTTGATAAATTTCCTGACCATGAGGATGTAAGGATCCTTGCATAAAGACCAGGTGACTTCAGCTCCCCATTATCCTTAACGAGCTTTATTCCTATTTTTTCTCCCTTTTCAACCAGGAGGTTTGGGATACTAAAATCCGGCCCTTCCAAAAGTACCACGCGCGAATTATGATATCTGGAATCTTCCATAACAAATTGCGGAAACTTGTCCGTATCAATATTATTAAAGCGTCCCTTGAGGGTCAGACCGTTTTCATAGGGAAAGTTAGCTACGGGTGCACGGTTGAAGATATTCTTCCACTCATACCGGCTCCACCCTTGTGTTAATAACAATAAGTCCAGATCGTAATTTTTTTTAGAATCTAATCCCCTGAAATAATAAGCGGGATTCTCAATATATCCGCTTAGGTAAGGCTTTAAAAGGAATTCAGATAAGATATTGACTTTCTGGTTATAGGCCCTTGTAGCTGATGGTAATACTGAAACACTCAGGCTGCCTGTATTTGCAAAAGCTGATGAGACCTGGAAACCTATGGACAGGGAATCCTTTAGTTTCTCATCAAGGTAAACCTCTGCCTGCATGTCCTTTAATTCCAATGGGTTAAAGAAAAGGCGCTCTGCTATAGGCTTGTTTTCTTCATCAAAAAGGGTTGCCGTGTTTACCCCTGGGAAGAGTAGCTTCCTGTTTATAGAAAGGAGAGTTTCCTTTTGTGAATTGTCAAAGGCGACAGACCTTGTCGTAGCAATGTCCCCGTCCTTGTGAACGAGCAGCCGGAATTCTTTATTCCTGATGTCCTTTAATGTCTTTTTATTGGTGGCCATAGCAATTAGTAGCTCACTGTCTCCATAATTATTGACCACCCTGAGCACGATGCCTTTTTCTGTTACAGGGGGCAGGGGGGCCGTTACCACCTTGTTGTCTCCCAATTTAATGCTAACATTGTAGCCACTACTTTGAGGGCTGATGGGAAAACTAGCCATTCCAAAGGCATTCCCCTTGAAATCCATAATGGTTCTGCCACGATCATTAACCAGGCTACCATTGTTAAAAACAACGCCACGACCATCATTGTCGATCAGCTTGACACCTATGACGCTCTCCAATCCTTCCACCAGGTGGCCTCCTTCCGGTAACAACTGGAGGTCGTAATCGGCAGCAACCAGGTCTATGACCTTTGCATTTCCATTAATGACCTGTATCTTTTGTACAAAGGAATCGTCCTCGGTAAAGTTCCTCATCCAGTTGGTCGAGGCTTTTATAAAATAATCGCCACTAGTATAGGTAGAGTCTATAGGGATATTCCCTTTAGCGTACCCGTTTACCATCATGACCAGTTGATCTACTATAGGAATTCCCTCTTCATTGCATAAGGCCACGTGCAGGTTCGTAGTTTGGGTAAATGGAACTCCATTCTTCCTGTCGTACGCATATGCACTAAACCAAAGCTCTTCCCCAACCACATAGGTACTCTTGTTTAAGTGCAGAAAGACAGACTCTCTGGGTAATTCAAAATAGGATTCGTAAGCTTCTTTTATTGATGAGTTGCTTTGTCCAAGAAGTCCGCCGGAAAGCAACAATGAAAGTAAAAAGGGATAGCATATTTTTTTCATTATCAAATATAATAACCATAGCTAAGAAATACAATCCTCAACTATTGGCAAAAAGACAATATAGAAGCCTAAAAGAATACAGAAACGGTGCTTTAAAGTTTAGAAAATAGTACCCTTAGGGATTACTATTCTTAGATAAATTAATGGTTTTAATCGTGGAGATCAGGCTGCCGTCTTCTGTCATACCCTCAATATAGAATGAAATATTTTGCATTCCGGCATCCACCATTTTAAATGTTGCCTTACCATAGATATCCAATTCCAATTGGGGTTCCCAGTGGAGGGCGCCTGTAAATTCAAACATGGGGCTGGCATAATAATACTTTGGGGAATAAAACTCTTTTGGAGCATCAAAGCCGTTGGCGGCATCAATAAATATTTTACTTTTCTGCACCCCTTCTTTGTCAATCAAAGGAGTTCTTCTAGACCATATACGAATAGCGCCACCGGCACCTAATGGACCTTGGGTGACATCCGGCATTAATCCAAAAGTAATTCGTTCTATATCCCAGGTATACAATTCGTATAGAAATTGAAAACCTTCTCCATTTCTTGCAGTCAGAAGCGTACCGTCAAGATAAATCACCGGCGGTATAGGCCCCCCCATAATAGAACGTGTTCTTCTACTGAAAACCTGCACGGCACCTGGCCTACTAGGGTTTTCGATCACATTAAATCCTTTCATCCTAATGATATCGATAACCCTGGGATATTGATTAACTAATTTTTGGTCTATCTCTATGTCATTCTGCCCAATTATGCTTGAAAATTTTAGTTTTTGTTCTATCACTTTCACCTCATCTAAATAGATAGTCTTATTTTCCCATTTGTAATCTAATTCCGGTAACCCTGAAGCGTGGATTTCGGGAGCTATCAATTCATCTGTTCTTAACACCCAGGGTTGTGCGCCGGGAAGAATTTTCGCATAAAAGCCGCGTGACGAGGGTTTACCGTTTTCACGGATCAGTTTTATCTGTACTTCTTCGTCTTTGTCTACAAGTAAGTTTGGAATCTCAAAGTCCGGGTTTTCCAATAATACTGCTCTGGAGTCGTGGTATTTAGAATCCTCCATATAAAAAGAAGGAAATTGTTTCACATCTGCGCCGTTGAAACTTCCTTTGAGTGTAAGACCGTTTTCATAGGGAAAGTTAGCTACGGGTGCACGGTTGAAGATATTCTTCCACTCATACCGGCTCCACCCTTGTGTTAATAACAATAAGTCCAGATCGTAATTTTTTTTAGAATCTAGTCCCCTGAAATAATAAGCCGGATTCTCTACATATCCATTTATGTAAGGCTTTAAAAGGAATTCAGAAAATATATTGATTTTCTGGTTGTAAGCCCTTGTTTCGGAAGGGAGTACCGAAATGCTGAGTTTCCCGCTTGTTACACGCTCTGATAAAATACCAACTTGGATGCCCAGAGAATCCTTCATTTTCTTAGCAAGGCTCACCTCGGCTTCCATAGCATTTACACCTAAATGGTTATAGATGAGACGTTCTGCTATAGGTCTGTTTTCTTCATCAAAAAGGGTTACAGTATTCACCCCGGGAAAGAGTTGCTCCCTGCTAATAGAAAGAACATTCTCTTTTTGGGAATTGTCAAACTGAATAGCTCTTGTCTCTCTTATGTCACCGTCCTTGTGTATCAGTAGCCTGAATTTTTTCCTTTTGATATCCTTCAAGGTTTTTTTATTGGTGGCTACCCCTAATAAGATATCGGGATCGCCATAGTTGTTAACCACCCTAAGGATAATACCCGTTTCTGATACCTGGGGAAGTGGAGTTGTTACCACCCTATTATCCGCAAAGTTTATGCGTACCTTATAGTCGCCGCTGGTGGGACGGATAGGAAAACTGGCCATTCCAAAAGCATTTCCCTCGAAATCCATAACACGTCTGCCATTTTTATTAATCAGACTACCCCTTTCAAATATTACACCACGGCCATCGCTATTGATCAGCTTAACACCTACGACGCTTTCCACACCTTGCACAAGATGTCCTCCTTCCGGTAATAATTGGAGGTCGTAATTGGTTGCTGCTACTTTCTGAAGCTCTGCACTGCTATTAATGATCTCTACCTTTTGTACAAAGGAATCGTCCTCTGAAAAATTTCTCATCCAATTGGTATAGGCTTTTATATAGTAGTCCCCGCTGTTATAGGTGGAATCTATAGGGATGTTTCCCCGGGCAAAGCCGTTTACTGTCATCACCAGGCGATCTTCCAAGGGCTTTCCCTGCTCATTATACAAAACCACATGGAGGTTGGTTGTTTGGGTAAAGGGCAGTGCACTCTTCCTGTCGTACGCGTATGCACTAAACCAAAGCTCTTCCCCAACAACATAGGTACTCTTGTTTAAGTGCAGAAAGACGGACTCTCTGGGTAATTCAAAATAGGATTCGTATGATTCTTTTATTGAGGAGTTGCTTTGCGCCAAAAGTTCGCTGCAAAGGACTGCAGATAGTAACAGCAGATAGAAGATTTTTCTCATGCTTAAATATATAACTTTTGTGAGGTTCTATCAATCCCTTTTTTCCGAAGAACTGTTAATTATTTACGGGTTTTGAGTTTGGATTATGGCAGTTTCCCTTAATGAAATTAGTAAGTATTTGAGTAATTGCTTATGGGGCTAGAGTTTATTTCATTTGAAAAGAATGGGTAACAAATATCAGAGACTTGTGAAGTAGCTATTCATTAAATTCTTGAACCTTTCTTCCTCATGCAATATTTGCAAATCTGGCTGAAGTTTTATCCAAACCAGGTCCCTGTATCCATCTTCAAGTGCCTTTTCTAAATAGTCCAGGGCATCACTTTTTCGACCCTGCACTGCCAGCAATTGAGAATATTCAAAATAAATGGTTGAATCGATTTCCATTGCTCGTTTTCCAATTTCCCAACCTGCATCTTTTTCTCCTAACCGAGCAAGGATAATTCCATTATAAATATATGATTTCGGGTCATTCGAATATTCATCCAGCCATTTTTCGGCGGTTTTTCGAAATTCAAGAAAATGACTCCTGGCAGTTTCGCTTTTTCCCAATAAATTATAATTTATTCCCAAATCATAGTGTGCTGAGGATTCATTAGGATTTTTTTGAAGGATTGCCTCCAACACTTCAATCGCTTTATCATACCTTCCCTGAAGCCGGTAGTCATGTGCTAGTCGGTATTTATTCATTAACAAGTCTGGATTAAGATCAGCCGCCATAAGATACGATGCCTCTGCTTTCTCAAATTCATTTAATCCTACATAGCTTGAACCAAGATAAAAATAAGCCCAGGGATTATCAGGTGCATATGTAACCATGCGATTGGACCAGACTAATGCAGAATCCATCTGGCCAAGAAATTCAAGATATATCCAGGTTACTCCACTATGGGTAAGCATCATAGTTGGATCAATCTGTAGTGTTTTTTTGTATTCATCCAATGCCATATCATAATGACCTTGTTTTTGAAAATACCAACCCAGGTTATTGTGTGCGGCTGGATCATCCGGATATAATGAAATTCGTCTTTTTGTGTAAGCAATACCTTTGTCAAGGTCATTTTCAACATTTACGGCATAAAAGGCAAGAATCGCAAATTTTTCCCTGTCGGTAAGATTATCAATAGATATCATAGCCTTATCAAGCCATTTACGCCCCTCGTTCCGATCGAATTTTTCAAAAAGTAAATTCCCCAGTGAGGCTTTCGCGGCGGTAAAATTACTATCAAGGCCTATGGCGTTTTCATAATACATTTTTGCCTTTTCAAATTCCAGAAGGAGATGACTTTCAACACCAAGCGAATACTGTTTAAGTGCCTGTAAAGAAGGGGTAGTTACTTTTTTCAGAGGTTTACTTTGGTCAGAGATCATATTTATAGACTCACCTAGGCTCCGCCTGATCTTCTTACTAAGCTTATCCAGTTTATCAATAATTTCATCCTCATCTTCCGCGTAAAGGATTTCTGATTTTAGGATATCTGCTGTTTTGGCATCCTGGATTTTTGCAGTAAGAATATACTTGGTGCCCACTTTGCTAATAGTTGGAACAATAACAATTTCGACCCCTTCGCGAATAGCTATTTCATTGCCGGTTTCTTCATCAATTTTTGTAATGTTCCCTTTTTTCATTCGCTTTAAAGTCTCTATCATTCTCTTCCGAGTTAAAACATTTAAATAACGTGATTGATTTATACTAAGGGTAAATGCAGTATTCAATGAATGGTCAAAAATTGTTTCATCGGTTAAATTTTCAAAATCAGCTATCACAATCCAATCCCGCTCTGTAAATGGAATGGTAGTGCTACCATAGGCAATAAAAATAATAATGGCAACAGCAAGTGCAATAAGGATAGGGGTTATTGTTCTAAGAAGTCGGGCAATTAAAGACTTCCGCTGATCTTGTGATAATTTCTCTGTCTGTTTTTCTCTGACTACATTTTCTTCGCAACTAACATTATAAATCCTAACCGGCTCATCTACATTCTTTAATGACTTCGCTTCAATAAATTGAGTTTTTATATCCGGTTTATTTTTCACATCCCGGTAGACGGATTCTGAAATGCTTATGCAACCCTCTTCGGTAGATGCCTGTAAGCGAGAGGCAATATTCACTCCGTCGCCAAATACATCGGATCCCTCAAATACCACCTCCGCCTCATGGATGCCGATTCTTAATGGTATTTTTTTTTCGCGACAAGCAAACTGAATTTCAATTGCACAGCGCACCGCGTCGGAAGCAAGGTCAAAACTGATTAACATCCCGTCTCCCATTTCCTTGATGAGGGTCCCGTCGTATTTTTTAAGAAATTGAGTATGTATATCGCGGTTATTTTTTAATACCTCAAATGCATTATCCTCATCTGAACCCATTAAGGCAGTATAGCCTACAATATCGGTAAACATTATAGCTGCGAGTCGATGCTGTTGCATGTGAAAATAGCGTTATTCTAACAAGTCATTTAAATGACAGAAAGTGTTATTATTCTTAATCAATGTAAGCGCAGATATTTTAAAAGGCAATGATTTTTATCAGCTATTTGATTTATTAAAACAATGAGGGAATAGTTTCCACAGGAGTACTTATAGTATAACGATCTGGATGTTAAAGTGATGTTTAATTAAATTGGCTAAATACTGTCTGACAAGAAAAAATATTTATGTAAAAAGAAAATTGTAAATATTAATGCTATTCAATAGTCTTCCAGCAACCTTTTCAAGTCTGCCTTGGGTTACGGAAAAAGATTTGTTTCCCAGCCCAGGTTTCTGGTAGAAATTACATAGAATGAAGCCATATGTTGCGCTTCAATGTCCTTAGGTTTGAGAAGTGCGATACGAATAGATTTATCCAAGCCCCATTTGTTGTATAATTCAAAGGTAAGCTTAAAAACGTCAGCCCTGTTTAATTTAGTTATAATATTCTGTGACTCTACCAGCCATTTATATACCTTTTTTTTATTGGTGAGTTCAATAGCTGAGAAAGAAGATTCAAATATGTCCTTCGCGGAATTAGCACCGTTGTAGACTAAAACAACCAACTGGTAATTTTGGTTAAATTCAACTTTCCAATTCATAGCTATTTTGGTAAATCAGTACTTAATATACAAAATTCTATTTTGCAAATTAATTGGATATTTAACTTGACGAATGCCATAAATTACTGTAGTTTAGATAATTCTACAAGGTGGGTTTTTCAATGCCCAATATGCTCATATAAATATTATTATGATTTTAAAAATAAACAACGAAAATTTTGAGGTAGATGTCGATCCGGCAACTCCTTTATTGTGGGTTATCCGCGAACAGGCCGGTTTAACCGGAACAAAATTTGGTTGCGGCATAGGACAATGTGGTGCCTGTACAGTACAGCTCGATGGCGTTGCCATACGTTCTTGTCTTACACCTATACAAGTGGCGGTTGACAAAGAAATCACTACCATAGAGGGGATCGCCAATGATGCAGAACTGCATACCATACAACGGGTGTGGATTCAAGAGCAGGTTCCTCAGTGTGGTTATTGCCAGTCCGGACAAATCATGTCTGCACATGCCTTATTGGCAAACACTGCTTCGCCGACGGATGAGGATATAGATCAGGCTATGAGTGGCAATATTTGCCGATGCGGCACCTATTCGCGTATTAAAAAAGGAATCAAATTAGCTGCAGAAGAATTAGCTGCGGAATCAACCATAAATCTAGAAAACAATGGGTAAGTGGACCAGACGCGCATTTATTACCACCGGCGTGCTAACCGGAGGTGCTTTGGTAGTTGGTATTGCCATAAGACCTGGAAACCGTGCCGGGAAAGTCAGGGATTTAATCGCAGGTGAAGGAGATACCGTGCTCAATATCTGGCTGAAAGTTAACGCAGATAACACCATTACCGTTATTGTTCCTCATGCCGAAATGGGGCAGGGGGTCCATACTACCTTGCCTATGATGCTGGCTGACGAAATGGATGCGGATTGGAAAACAATTACAATGTTAGAAGCTCCGGGGAATGAGGAGTACGCTAATTACGCCATGGTAAAAGGATTTATAATGGGTCCAAAAGATATTCCTTCGATATTTATTGGAACCGTTGATGGCTTTTTTTTAACAGCCACCAAACAGATGAGTCTTCAAATTACCGGGGGTAGCGCTTCTGTACGTTTTACTGGCATGTTAGCTATGCGAGTGGCTGGAGCCGCGGCAAGAGCTGTTCTGCTGGAAGCAGCTTCTGAAGAATGGGGAGTTTCCACGGAGGAATTGGTGGTTAAAAATAGTACTATCTCACACCCGCCCACTAATAGAACGGAACCTTTTGCGAGTTTTGCTGTTAAAGCGGCCAGCTTATCACAACCGGCCAAACCTCGTCTTAAGACAACGGAAGAATTTACGATAATGGGGACCTCACCTCCGCGTTTCGATATCCCGTCAAAGGTAGATGGAACAGCAAATTTTGGAATTGATGTATCCTTGCCAAATATGAAATATGCAGCAATAAAAGCTTCTCCTGTTTTTGGGGCCAGGGCAAAGCCACTGGAGGCTGGAGCTATTGCCGATATGCCCGGTGTGCATAAAATTGTGAATCTTGAAGGTGCCGTGGCAGTTATTGCCGATGGGTATTGGTTGGCAAAAAAAGCTATAAACGAATTGCCTATTGAATTTGACAAAAGTGATAACGATACGGTAGGATTGAATGATATTTATGATCAGTATTTAAGGGATATGGATGCCGCAATTGCTGAGGGTAATGAAGAAAAAGATGTAAAAAAAGGAAACATTAAAAAGATTTTTAAAGAAGCAACTAATGCGTTAGAGGCCGAATACAGGGTGCCTTATTTGGCTCACGCCACAATGGAACCCATGAATTGCACTGCTTTGGTCAAAGAGGATGGTTGTGAGATTTGGGTGGGAAGTCAGAACCCTTTAGGATTCGCAAATAGTGTAGCCGAAGTACTGGAGCTGGACCGGGAGAAGGTGTTGGTTCATAACCAATATCTTGGAGGTGGGTTTGGCAGAAGATCCGTGCCCGATGTGGCTGTACAAGCAGCCCTGATTGCTAAAGAGGTAGACTATCCGGTCAAACTCATCTGGTCTCGTGAGGATGACATAAGACAAGATCATTACAGGGAAGCCAATATAAGTCGTTTTAAAGCGTGCCTTACTGATGAAGGTCAAATCAGTGCATGGAACAATCAGTTCCTGTTTAAGCACGATCCGGAAGAAGCCCCGCACATTCCTTATGGCGTTGAAAATCAATTTATTCATTATACCAATAGCGAAACACATATACCCTGGGGGTATTGGCGAAGTGTAGACTCTTCCATGCATGCATTTTTCACAGAATCCTTTATGGATGAGTTGGCGTTCAAAGCCAATAAAGACCCTTATCATTTCAGAAGGGAACATCTTACAAATGCTCCGCGATATTTAAAGGTACTGGATCTGGCTGCCGAGAAAGCCAATTGGGGAGAAGCCCTCCCGGCTAACTGGGGCAGGGGTATATCACTTCATCAGTCTTTTGGTACCATAGTTGCCCAGGTAGCAGAGATAGAAATAGTAGAAAACGCTTTAAAAGTCCACAGGGTGGTTTGCGCAGCCGACCCTGGTTTTGCTTTTCATCCGGATGGATTTACTGCTCAAATGGAAAGTGGTATTGTATTTGGCCTGACAGCTGCTCTGTATGGCGAAATAACAATTGAAAACGGGGCTGTAAAGCAGAGTAATTTCCATGATTACCAAATGCTGCGGATGAATGAAAATCCTAAAATTGAAACTCATATCGTCACAAGCGATAACTGGCCGGGTGGTGCAGGAGAACCCAGTACTCCTGGTATTGCCCCGGCAGTGGTGAATGCCATTTTTAATGCCTCAGGTATTCGTATCCGCGAACTGCCTGTCAAAAACCATGAGTTGAAGGCCAATGCCAAGATATTAGGGTAATAAAAACTCCTTAATATCAGCATGACTTGTATTTTAGAAAGAACTGCTCTTATCAATACTATTTAAATACAAAGGAAGCCTGTTTTTACAGGCTTCCTTTGAAGTGAATTAGATATAAAAAGCTTAGTTAATAGCTTGGATTAATAAGCTTCTCTTCTATTTCTTTTTTACGTTTTTCCAGTATTTCCTGTTTTCTTGCGAGTACTAATTGCTGATTTTTAATCTGTGATAGTTCCTTTTGTAATAATTTCTTTTCTACATTTTCTGTTTCCATTGGAACATCTGAATTATCAAAGGTATTCAAATCGTCTTGAGTATAGATATCTAATTGATTGATAAGGTCTTGAATATCACCAAAAGCTTTTTTGGTATAATACCTGCCCATTTCAAAATCTTTAGGGTCTGAAGCCTTTTCTAAATTCTCAATTCCGTCTAACATGGGATCCACAGCTTTATCACAACCACATGTCTCAATTAATTGCTTTGCTTTTTCTAATGCTTCCAGCGCTTTATAGGCATAATATTTTTGATGATCAAAATTTTTGGCACTAATAGATTTCTTGGCATGGTTTAGTGCGTACGATGCTGATGTATAGGTATTGTCGCATTTAGCGGATACCCATAAAGTGGTCAAAATAAATGTAAAGGATAGTAGGAATTTGGTAGTCATGGTATTTCATTTAAAGATTAGGGACTGTAAAAGACCTAAACTTAGTTGGATTATAAAAAAAAATGTGGTCAAAGGTTAATTTTTGTAGTCAAAATACTATTAAAACGCAATTTGGGATGTAAAATGATCTTAATATTGCCCCCTGAATAATTTTCGTTAAGAGGCTATTTGTCCTAATTTTTAATAATCAAAATTGGGCTTTCAATGAGCGGCCTTATACCTCGTCATAATAAATACACCACAAGAAAACCTAAATAAGTACCCAGGGCATTACCTAATGTTCCCACCAGGATGGCAGGTAAGATGAGTTCATTTCTGTCAAAGGTTTCAGCAAGCGCTATAGCCGTAGTACCTCCGCCTATATTAGCCTGGCTCACTATGGAAATCATTTCCCAGTCGCGGTAGATAAAACTTCCCAGTAAAATGACCATAATTCCATGAAGAAAAACTGCCAGGGAAGCAAATGACAATAAGCTAAGTCCCACCTCTTTTAATTCAATTACCGAACTTATTTCGCAATAAGCCCCAATTACTGCCAGAAATATATAAACAAGATATAGCCCCAGGAAATGGCTGCCTTTTAATCCTTGTACAAACCTTAATTGTGCCAGTAAAATGCCTATTGTGGATAATGTTAAGATCGATGGGATTTTGGGAAATACACTACTTATCAATTCCGATACGTAATAGGCCGCAATACCAAGAAAAATTAACCAGATCAGGGAATTAAAAGTCAGCTTTTCCTTGTCTTCACCTTCCATTTCTTGCTTTGACGTTTTTACTTTTTTATCCTTCCAGAATGTTCTTAGGATAGCAGGAATAGATAAAGTGACTATGATCCATATTGTAGTAATTACGTTATCTACTGCAATGGTTCCGGCGTACAGAATACCGCGCTCCTGAAAATCATATTCAAGGGCAACGGCATTAAAATTTACACTTCCGCCCGTATAGGTTCCGGTAAGCATTCCGGCAATAATTTTCCCATCATCACCCAAAATATGCTCTGGTGAGATCAAAGTCCAGGCAACCAGTATTCCCACTGTGGTAGCCAAAGAACCAATCAAAAATAAAATGATCATAGGAGCTCCTGCTTTCCGGATAGAATTAAGGTTAACCCCCAGCAATAAGTAAAAAATAGAGATGGGAGCCAAATAAGTAAAAATACCATCGTAAAGCGGAATTGAATTAGAGGCGGAAGGAATTAAGTTAATATTGGCTATTACAGCTGTAAAAAGTATCACCAACAATGCAGCGCCTAACTTTTTACCAATTTTAGTTTTCGCTGCGTAGTCTGCAATGATCACCAATAAACATAGTACTCCTAGTACATAAATGGGATTATTTATGAAGCTCATTGGTTAAAGATATCAAAATAATATTCTCTACTATCCGCGGACAAGCTTTTCAAAAGCCAGGATAACTATTGATTCTCCGATAACTATCTTTCGCTATCTTTATAGAAGCTCATAGCATTTAAATATGATTAGAAGTACGCCCAATTCTGGTAGTATACTAAACTATGGAAAAACAACCTGAAATATGATGTTTACATCTAACAGCCAAATACAATTCCTATGAAAAATGTTCTTATTATTCTGATCTTGTTGATGGTCTTTTCTAGCTGCAATAATAAGCGAAAAACTGAACCCTCAATGATAACAGCTGAGATTAATGAGATCTGCCCTGAAGAAGGGGTTACACTTCAAATTTTGGGTTCTGGAGGCCCTGCCGCCGGTGACGGAAGAGCTTCTACGGGCTATCTTCTTCGTTTAAATGGAAACCCGGTAGCCATGATAGATGCCGGAGGGGGTACTTATCTTCGCTTGCAAGAGGCAGGAGCCCATATACGGGATATTGCGTTTCTGGGCATAAGTCATTTTCATCCGGATCATGCCTCAGAATTACCTGCATTACTATGGTCGGACATATTTTCCAACCGAGCTATACCATTAAACGTATCAGGACCCAGAGGAGATGGCTCAGACGGACTTAAAGGATTTTTGTCTGCCGTAAATGATATGGCAGCTCCTGTAGATGCTTTTACGAGGATAAATGCCATTGAAGTGTTACCGCAAAAAGATTCTTTAATGACAATATATAAAGATGAATTAATGGAAGTTACTGCAATAGGAGTGAACCATGCTAATAAGCCTTCACTGGCTTATAAAGTAACGATAGACAACAAGCGTATTGTTTTTGGTGCAGATCAAACCCTGGATAGCCCCGGGTTTATAGATTTTGTAAAAGGAGCCGACCTACTGGTACTGCATTTAGCGATTTCTGAAGTGGCTGAGCAACCATTTACAAACCTTCATGCTAAACCAAGTAAAGTAGGGACAGTTGCACAGGAATCAGGGGTTCAGCGGGTGGTATTAAGCCATTTGATGAAGTTGGACTCTTCCCATGCCCGTGCCAGGGAGTTTAGCCTCTCAGATTTAAATTCAAATATAGATATTGTAAAGGCTAATTTTCAGGGGACAGTTATTTTGGCGGAAGATCTTGAATGTATTTCTTTATGATGCATGGAATGAGCAATATAAATGGCATTTTTTAATCCTTACCCTTTATCATTTTCCTGGCAGGATCTAACCATGCCTTATTTGGGGTATATAAAAAACCATGCCCAAGACCGGTATTGATCTGAAGCTGCTCAAAACTTTTGGCATTGGTAGATTTATCTATCCAATGCTGATAATCGTTACCCGCAACATTATCTGATTTTTCGTAGATACCTAAGATATTTCCATGAAGGTTAAAGTCAAAAGTTTTCTGAGAATAGTCACTGCTAGACCCCAAAAGGACATAATTCACATTGTTGGTATTCAGGTCAGAAATATACATGGCTATCATACCACCTTTAGATGCGCCTATGACTGTAATATCTGAAGGTGACACCCCTTTTGCAATCAACTCATCAATTTCCTTTGAAATTTTCTTTCCAAATTCGTAGAAGTCGGTTTTATCAGTGCGAACTTCTGCATGCACCTCGGCACCAGTAGTTTTGAGTGAATCAATAATGGCTGTATATTCATAAGCCCCGAATTGAGGACTTACGGCCTTAATACCTTGAATTTCTATAATCATGCCATGTAAATAAAATATATGTTTCATAGATTCCTGCTTTTGAGAACATGAGATTAGTAAAAATAGAACAGAAAGTTGGTAAAGGATATTCATTGGTCCTGAGTTATTTGGTTTTAGCATAAGATAACCAATTAAAGGCAAACTCGTCGGGCAGTTATTGGCTATTTATCATGATCAACAAGATTTTATTTGAACTTCTAACACCAATTCTATCTTTTAAACTAAAAATTGATTTTTTTGAAACCCTACTGGCAATATTTTGGTAAGAGTTGTTATATTCACAACTTAGTATATAAGAATAGCAGCCAACCAGTATGAAAAGAATTCAAAATTATCTTATTGCCTTTATTTTAGTGGGTATCCTTGCCCATTGCACTGATAATAAACCCAAAGCCGACGAAACGGAAAATAAAGATCGGAATATGTTCGGACTTTATATTCCGCGGGGTTTAACCAAAACCAGCGAAGGACTCGCACCAGGTTATGTATTGTTCAGACCTGCAAATTCTGCTTCTACATATCTGGTTAACCGGGAAGGAAAAGTAGTGCACGAATGGAAAGGAAACTATGAGGTAAACAGTTTTTATTTAAATGACGATGGTTCACTTACATTACTTTCAGTTGATCCTGATTTTCCTGTATTTGGTGGTGGGGGTAATTCCGGTAGGATACAAAAGGTCAGTTGGGATAGCAAAATGCTTTGGGACTTTGAATACGCTACTGAGGAATATCTTGCGCATCATGACATAGCTGTATTGCCTAATGGTAATATTTTAACCATTGCCTGGGAAGCTAAGAGTGCGGAGGAGGTTTTACAGGCTGGGAGGAAACCTGAATTTACTCCTAAAGCAGGGCTTTGGCCGGATAAAATCGTTGAAATAAAACCACAGGGCAAAAGCGGGGGTATAATTGTATGGGAATGGCATATCTGGGATCATTTAATACAGGATTATGATGAAACCAAGGATAACTATGGGGATGTTGCCGCTCACCCTGAACTTCTCGACTTTAATAAAGACGGTGAAATACCACCACTTATTTCCCATGATAGTATGGCCGTATTGCATAAATTAAAAAGGGCATGGAGGAACCAAACCGTTGAAAACAGGGGAGCCGATGTTTACCATTTTAATGCTATTAACTACAATCCGGAACTCGATCAGATTGTCTTTAGCTCCCCGAGTTTGGATGAAATATTTATAATTGATCATAGCACAACCACGAAAGAAGCTGCCGGTCACAGCGGAGGCCGAATGGGTCGCGGTGGGGACTTTTTGTACCGATGGGGAAATCCCAAGAATTATAACCATGGCGATTCTACTGATCAGAAATTATTTGGTCAGCACGATGTGCGATGGATTGAAAAAGGACTACCCGGAGCGGGTAATCTTACAGTCTTTAATAATGATGTTCCCATGGGGCCTGATAGCCTTGATTATTCTGCTGTTTATGAATTAGAGCCGCCAATGGATAGTGAAGGTAATTATGTTAGGGGAGACGATGGTAAATTTGGGCCAAAGGAACCCATTTGGAAGTATATAGCACCAGACACACTTTCTTTTTATGGCAGCTTTATATCAGGTGCCCAACGTATGCAAAACGGAAATACATTTATAAATGAAGGGCCCAAAGGCCGCTTTTTTGAGGTAACTCCGGATGGTGAAATTGTATGGGAATATCTGAATCCCTATCGCGGAAATATACATCATTCAGACGGGGAGCCGGTTTCACCAATGCCATTGGCATACTGGCAATTCAGAGCTAACTTTATACCAGCAGAACATCCTGGATTACAAGGAAAAAAATTAGAACCTTTAGATCCACAACCTGAGGTGTTCAAACTCCCGCCTAAACCAAAAAAATAAGGTGCATAAATAATGGGGGAAAAATCTGATTTTTTTAATCTAGAAAAGTAAATTCACTCGTAGCTGATGCCGGGTAACTGAACTTTTATTTCACTTGCAAAATTAGTCCATTCCTGATACATTTCCTGATATTTTTGAGGGTTGGTGTTTTTCAGGTCATGTATTTCCCCCAGATCTTCTGCAAGGTTATAGAGTTTAAATTCGGATAAACTAAACGGATCACTGAAATTAGTAATTTTCCATTGGCCTTTCCTCAGCATCGTATTTCCACTATGCTCTAATCCAAAAACATAGTCCTTGGTATGAATAGTGTTAGCTTTATTAGAAATAAAAGGGACTAGTGATTTTCCTTTTAATGGAAATAGTGTTGTTCCATTGAATTCTGAAGGATAGTTAATGTTGGCTATTTCATAAATCGTAGGAGCAATATCCATAACAGTTAGAAAGTTATCTGCAATGCTATTTTGCTTTACCACCATGGGGCCACTCATGATCATGGATGCTATAATACCTCCATTAGTGGCATATTCCTTATAATATCTGAAGGGGGAAGAACCGGCTTCAGCCCATTGAGCACCATAAGAAATCAAAGAATTCGCTTCTCCCATGGTTTCAAAGTTGTTATTGAAATAGGGATTGATATAAGGCTTGATTCCGGGATTGTTATAATAGTCTTCGCCAGCGGCACCATTGTCCGACATAAAAATTATCAGAGTGTTTTCGTACTCCCCAATATCCTTTAAATACTGTATGATACGACCAATATTAACATCCAGATTATCAACCATGCCTGCATAAAGTTCCATTTTTCGTGATTCTCTTTTTTTCTCCGTTTCTGAGAGTGAATCCCATGATTTAACAGCAGGATGAGCAGGAGGTAAGACTGCATCCTCAGGAATCATCCCGGCCCTCTTAAGACTGAGTAACCTGTCCTCTTTTAATTTTTCATAACCTTGGTTATACCTTCCTTTATATTTTTTCCAATAGGCTTCATCAACTTGTAATGGCCAATGAGGTGAAGTATATGCTGCATAGGCAAAAAAAGGACGATTATCCTCTTTATACTGATCTATATAGCCTATGAGTTTATCCGTATAAAGATCCGTTGAGTATTCCCCATCCGGCCATTTTGCAACATTACCGTCTTCTGTATAATGAGAAACAGGAATACCTTTAAACAGTCCCTGGCTGTTATAATGATTGCCAACACCTTCAAGGAGTACAAACGAACGTTCAAAACCCTTTTCGTGCGGATTCGCTGACCTGTCGGTGCCCAGATGCCATTTACCAGCCATATAGGTATGGTAACCATCTTTTCTTAACAGGGCAGGTATTGTAGCAACCCTGTTTGTAAGATAACCCTCATAGCCAAAAACCTGTGCACTTAATGCCTGTCTGCCTACACCTGCAATATGGTTATCATTCCCTGTTAGAAGCATTGCCCTCGTAGGAGCACACATAGGCGCCGTATGAAACCTGCTAAACCGAATACCATTTGAAGCTAAACCATCAATATTGGGAGTTGCAATATCCCCTCCAAAGCAGCCCAGGTCTGCATATCCAAGGTCATCAGCTACTAAGATTAAAATATTAGGCCTTGTATCTACAGTGTCGTTTGAGGTTTTCTCCGAAGTTCCCGAACAACCTGTAAATCCGATAAAAACTAATAAAAATGTAAGAATAGAATTAGTATTGTTAAGATTGAAAGCAAAATTGTTTTTAGTAAAGCCATAATACAATCTAAAATTAACAAGTAGTAATGTAGTTTGTTTTACGAGTATGTTATGATTCATTATTTGAAGTGACAGGTTCTGATTTAGTACCCTAAGGTAAGGATTTATCATTTAGATGTTAATTACTCATTTTAATAATAATTAACTGATGTACCCTGAAAAAAGTAGTATTGGAAACTCGCAATGAGGAATGTTGCACTTTAGCATGGACTATCCGTAATAATTGAGTATTTTGTAACCTATTAAATCGCTTATGAAAGTATTATTTATTGGTGGTACAGGTAATATTAGCAGCGCTTCCAGCAGATTGGCTGTTTCAAAGGGGATAGCTTTATACCATCTGAACAGAGGAATTAATAAAATTGAAATAAAAGGTGTAAAAACCATTTTGGGCGACATAAGCAATCCGGCTAGTTTATCAGAATTGGAAGGGCACAACTGGGATGTTGTGGTAAACTGGATTGCCTTTACACCGGAAGATATTGAGCGGGATATTAGGCTCTTTAAAGGCAAAACCGGGCAATATATTTTTATTAGTTCTGCATCTTGTTATCAGACACCATTGCGTTACCCAATTATTACGGAGTCTACGCCACTATTCAATAATTTATGGGATTACTCCAACAATAAGATTAAATGTGAGGATAGGTTAATAAAAGCATACAGGGAAGAGGAATTTCCAATAACCATTGTTCGGCCTTCATTGACTTATGATACAGTAATTCCTATAGCTATAGGCGGATTTAAGGAATATACTACAGCCGACCGAATTCTGAAAGGGAAACAAATAATAGTACATGGAGACGGGACATCATTGTGGACCGTGACACATTCTGATGATTTTGCACTTGGTTTTGTGGGATTATTAGGGTTATCGCAGGCTATTGGCCATGCCTTTCATATTACCTCAGATGAAATATTAAGCTGGAATATGATCTATGAAATCCTGGCGGATAGTCTGGGTCGCAAAGCAAATGTGGTACACATTGCTTCAGATTTTATCTGCAAAATAGAACCTTCATATACCGGTACTTTGCTTGCGGATAAGGCCGAGAGTGTCATTTTTGACAATACGAAGATAAAAACATTTGTGCCGGGTTTTAAAGCCACAATTCCTTTTGCGGAAGGAATAAAAAGAACCCTGCAATGGCTCGATGCAAACCCTGAAAAGAAAATTATAGACCCCGAGGAAAACAAACGGATCGAAAATATAATTAACGCTTATAAAATGAGTCAATAACATGGAATATAAAATCAACTAAAATTTAAAATCATGATAAAAAAAATTATTTTGGGAATCGTCCTCTTATTATCTACGCTGGGGTTCAGCCAAAAGGAAGTATATGAATTTAGGGAATATGAGTTAAAGTTTGGAAAATCTGCTAAAGTCTTGCATGACTATTTTGAAAAAGCTTTGATACCCGCTTTAAATAAACAGGGAATTAACAATATTGGAGCATTTGAAGAAATTGGCGATGCCTTGCCAAAGAAGATTTATTTATTAATAGCCTATAATGATTTAGATGGTTATCAGAAGGCATTAGGCAATCTTAAGGGAGATCAGGTTTATCTGCAGGCATCTAAAGAATACAGCAATACTGCACAGGAAGACTTTCCTGTTGAACGATATGTTACATCTTTATTCACAGCATTTGATGGGCTACCGAAACTAGTAAAACCAAAAGAAGGATCCATGGTTTTTGAATTACGGACCTATGAGGCCTATAATGAAGATGCCTATCAACGAAAAGTGAAGATGTTTAATGAAAGTGAATTTAGCATTTTTGATGAAGTAGGCCTTCATTCGGTTTTTTTCGGGGAAAAAATTGCTGGTCCGCAAATGCCCTGTCTAACCTATTTACTTGCGTTCAGGGATATGGCAGAACGCGATGCTAATTGGTCCAAATTTGGTCCCCATCCCGAATGGCAACGAATAGTAAAGCTACCGGAATATGCGAATACGGTTTCAAATATATACAGGGTGTTTTTAAAGCCGTTGTCCTATTCTCAGTTGTAATATAAGAGGGGCCCTATATTGAAAACTTTAAATCAGCTTCAAATTAGGTGATAGTATTCAATTATGGAAGAAATAGGATAATTGTGTAGCACATAACAGGTCTATCTGTTAAGTTTAAAGGTTTCAAGGTTTATATCATCCAGGCCAATATCATCAAACGGGTATTCTAATTGATCCTGAATATTGTAAAGAGAAATAAGTATAAACTCCGTTAGTATTACTATAAAATATGTTATTCCCTGATTGTTTTCCAATCCAACTTCATCTATAATTGTTGGGGCATATATCAATGGGAAGATATATATAAATACGAGACAATAGGCCTTAAGGCTAATAGGTGTTCTGTGAGTGTTTATGGCGTGTAAATTTTCTATGGATTCGTGGAGATCTTTCATAAAACGAAATGTTCTGTCTTTCAAATTTTTAGACACAGTTTGATCGTTTGCTACGATGAACTTGAGCACCTTATCAATGATTTCATCCAGATCTTTTGTATTATCGGCATTGTTTTTTAGTTGATCCATAGTTTGCTCACTAATATTTAGCAAAATTTCAGTCATTTCTTTTTTACTCTCCTCGGTGAGTTCATTATTGCTCATCACAAAATAGTGAACAGTCTTTAACGCACTTCTGAATTTACTTAAGTGTTGCAGGGCTTTTTCCCTGCGCCTGAATGAACCTCGTATTGTAAAAACCAAAGGAAATATTATGGCAATACTTAGCATTGTAAGATCTACATAAAAATTGAGATTAAATCTAAAAGCCAGAAACGTAACGACAAAAGAAATAATCAATACAATTAATGTTCTGTAATTTAATATGGAAAGGTAGCGTCTGATAGCTTAAAATTTATTATCTTATGAAAGTAAATCTAACTACAATCTGGTGAAAAAACAAGCTATCTTTCTATTCCTTTCAATATGTCTTTTTATAACTGGGACAACTTTTTCACAAGAAATAGCTGCTACCGACCAGAATAATCAGGTCACAGAGCTCTTTCTTCAAAACGACCCAATTCCTGTTAAGCTTAGATATTCCAACAAAGTTTTAAGGAAAGAAACAAATGACAGTACATATATTGACAGTGAAATTAGCTACATGACCAGTGATGAGTCCTGGAATACTTTAGAAGTAAAGATTAGGGCAAGAGGGAATTACAGAAGGGAAAATTGCTATTTCCCACCTGTGAAAATGAAGATAAAAAAATCAGTTTCCGAAGGAACTCTATTTGAAGGCAATAAGAAATTAAAACTCGTACTTCCTTGCGTACTTCAAAATGACTACAATGATAAAGTCTTAAAGGAATATATAGCTTATAAGCTGTATGAAGTGGTATCTCCTTATCATTTTAAAACCAGGCTATTGAATATTGATTTTACCGATGAAAAAGGACAGAAAGTAAAAAATTATATGGTGAAAGGGTTTTTTATAGAGGATATTGACGGGGTGAAAGACAGATGCAATGGAAAGCAAATTAAAAGGTCTGTACATCCCTTACAACAGAATGATCTATGTTCCGTTAGAAATGATTTTTTTCAGTTTATGATTGGCAATACAGATTATTCTTCGGCTTATCGCCATAATGAAAAACTTTTATTTGTAGATGGTGATATTTTGCCGGTGCCTTACGATTTTGATATGTCTGGATTAGTTGATGCGAGCTACGCAGTCGTCTCGCAGGTCCAGGGTGAAGTGCTAAGTATTGAAGAAGTAACTCAAAGATTATATAGGGGTTTTA
>CBDUGN010000025.1:0-26475 GCA_965366915.1 uncultured Eudoraea sp.
GCTGACTGTAGAGGGAGGTCAGATCAGCGGAGCATGGAAAATTGCGGCAAGAGATTATCAAATGAAAATCTAAAAACTACCTATGTTTATTTTTGACGCACATCTGGATTTAGCAATGAACGCCATGGAATGGAACCGTGATCTTACCTGGTCTGTTGAGGATATTCGGGCGAAAGAGACTGGACTTACAGATAAACCGGATAGGGGTAAAAATACGGTTTCCTTTGATGCAATGCGAAAGGGTGATATTGGACTTTGTATGGCTACTCAGATTGCCCGATTTGTAAAAAAAGAGAATAATCTTCCAGGATGGAATTCTCCTCAACAGGCCTGGGCACAAACTCAGGGCCAACTCGCCTGGTACAGGGCAATGGAAGCCCTGGGCGAAATGACCCAGATTACCAACTTACAGGAATTAGACAACCATTTGGATTTTTGGAATTCTTCTGTTACAGCTAAAAAACCCATTGGATATATTTTAAGCCTTGAAGGAGCAGATTCTATAATTACTTTAGAATATCTTGAAAAAAGTTATGAGCAAGGACTTCGCGCTATTGGTCCTGCCCATTATGGCCCCGGAACCTATGCACATGGCACAAATTCCATAGGAGGAATTGGCTATAAAGGAAAAGAACTCTTAAAAGAGATTGCACGACTTAATATTATTCTGGATACTACCCATTTGTGTGATGAGAGCTTTTGGGAAACCATGAAGGCCTACCAGGGGCCACTTTGGGCAAGCCATAACAACTGCAGGGCCCTGGTAAACCATAACAGGCAATTTTCAGATGAACAACTTATTGAACTTATTAACAGAGATGCCGTAATTGGTGTTGCCCTTGATGCATGGATGATGGTGCCCGGCTGGGTGCGTGGTAAATCTACCCCTGAAGCTATGGGGGTAACCTTAGAAACAATGGCAGATCATATAGATCACATATGTCAATTGGCGGGGAACGCCTTACATGTGGGAATTGGAACAGATCTCGATGGTGGATTTGGAAGGGAACAAAGTCCGGCTGATTTAAATACTATTGCCGATTTACAAAAACTGCCCGGATTACTTCAAAACAGGGGGTATACTGCCGAAGATATCGAAAATATCATGCACAAAAACTTTATTCGATTCCTAAGAAGTACCTGGTGCTAATTAAATAAAAATCCTCCCACTTTAGGGAGGATTTGAATCAAATAATAATTAACCTAATTGTTTATCGCACTTTTCTGACCAAAGTGGCCATAGAAATTGACTTAAGATCCCGAATGTTCGCGATATCCTGCATTGCTTTTTGCTGTGCCTCCGTTAATGGGGTATTATTGCCCCCGTTAAAGAATTGATCATAACCTGTGTACATATCAAACACAATATGGGTTGCATATGCCTCAGTAGCATAACCTAACATATTCCTCAACATCCCCCAGCTTGCCCGGCCACCAGAGTCCACGTCACTTTGATGAAAGGGTTTAAAGACCTCGGATTCCATTTTCTCATATGCTGCAGCTTGTCCTGGTTTTGCCTTCATAAAATTCAATATTGCTAATGTCCCGATAGGCATATCAAAATCATCTTTTGTAAGATCAATTTGCTGGAGGAATACCCTATGCGTGAGATCCCGGCTTTTTGCAGTCATAGCCATTTTTTCGTTACTTTCTGCATCCGTTAAATTAGGATAAGCCGCTGTCCAGGCCTTATTAAAGTCGCCCCCATCCATCATCTTCACCGGGTCATTGTACAGACTTACAGTCATAAATTGAGCGCCCTGCTCTTGTCCGCTCGGCTCAAGTCGCCAAAGATCCCAACCAATGCAGTCCCCATTTTTAACCCTTTGCTCATGAACTTTTTCCCAAAATTTCTCTGTTTCCGCATATGCGGCACCCTGACCATCGTCTACATGCATAAACTCGAATAGCAGATAAAGTGGTTCTGAATCCTGTGCTATAGCCGTAGTGCTGAACAAGGCTATTACCATAATCATAAATAATTTTTTCATCTTCTTGAATATTAATGGTTTAATACAAGTAACGAAAAGATTATAGTATTACGAAGTATTCTAGGACGAATGCCACGTATTGTTGTCCCAAGCACAGGTTCTTTTTATCGAAAGTAATTACAATTGCACTTAACTAATGATTTTTTCCTCCCTCAGAAATGTATCCAGGCTATCTGCAATGTCATAACACCTGCTCACATTAGTTACACCATTGCAAAATCTTGAATCTAATTCATGGGCCTCACATTCAAAGCCAGATAAATTTACTTTTTCAAAATTTTTATTCACGGCTTTGCATTGTTCAAACAAAGTATCAACTGAAGCACTTACCTCTGGCTCGATACCATTTTCTATCAAAAAACCCTTTAAATAATTATCTATAGCAATATGAGAATTCTGACAAACCATAAAAGAAACGACATCTTCCGCAGGTCTACACAATTCATCATTCGCTTCTTTCAGTTTTTGAATGGCAGTCTCATAAAGCTTTTTCGCTTTATCTTTCATAGACAGTATTGATTTAAAATTTGCTTTATTTACAACCTTTCTATTAATATTGATTTCTGAATAACAGAATTACATATTTCTAAAAAGTTCCAAACGTTCCCATTTTGTTTCCACCTCTTCCTGAGCTTGTTTTAAGAGTGCCGCACCTAATTCTGCGTCATCTTTTACAACTCTGGTAAAGCGGGTTTCATTATACATAAAGTCGCTTAATGGTTTTGTGGGTTCCTTAGAATCTAATTTGAATTTTTTTCCTTTAGGCTTAGAAGGATCAAATCTGAATAAAGGCCAATAACCAGTTTCAACAGCTTTTTGTTGTTGCAACGCCCCATCTTTTAAATCATATCCGTGCTCACCACAGTGGGAATAGGCTACAATTAGTGATGGACCAGGATATGCTGCAGCTTCTTCAATTGCTTTTAAGGTTTGAAGGTCTTTTGCTCCCATTGCTACCTGAGCTACATATACATTCTCATAGGAAATAGCCTGAAGTGCAAGGCTTTTTTTGCTTGTTCGTTTTCCGGATACAGAAAACTTGGCACTAGCGCCCAATGGTGTTGCTTTAGAGGTCTGACCTCCAGTATTGGAATATACCTCAGTATCAAGTACCATAATATTCACATCTTCACCTGAAGCCAAAACATGATCAACTCCCCCAAAACCTATATCATAGGCCCAGCCATCACCGCCAAGAATCCAGACTGCCTTTTTGCGGAGATACTCCGTAAGTTGACTTAATTTTTTAGCATCCGGATTGTCTTTTACCCCTGCCAGAACTTCCTTAAGTCTGTCAATATCAGCAAATTTCTGACTTCTCTGCTCTTCAGTTTCTTCCGGATTGGTCAGAATAGCCTCAGTTAATTCTGCTCCCACCACATTTTTGAGCTGTTTTAGGAGATTAACTGCAATTTCCTGTTTCTTGGTTAAAGCCAGCTTCATTCCAAATCCAAATTCTGCATTGTCTTCAAATAGAGAATTTGCCCATGCAGGACCTCTGCCTTCTTTATTGGTTTTATAAGGCGTTGTCGGCAAATTGCCCCCATATATTGAGGAACAACCCGTTGCATTGGCAATGATTATGCTATCGCCATATAACTGCGTAAGCATCTTAATATAAGGAGTTTCTCCACAACCAGAACAAGCCCCTGAAAATTCAAATAGTGGTTCTAAAAACTGAGACCCTTTGACATTGGTTATTTGTAAGGCCGATCTGTCATAGTCGGGTAGATTGATAAAATAATCCCAGTTTACATTCTCCACAGCATCAAAATCGAGTTTCTTCCTCATATTGATAGCTTTAAAATTCTCAATTTCCTTGCTTTCAGCAGGACAAACAGCAACACAAAGGTCACATCCCGTACAATCTTCAGGGGAAACCTGTAATACGTAAGATTCTGTTTCTCCGGAAAATGGCCTTCCCTTGGCAGGAACTGATTTTAAACTACCCGGAGCATCTGCCATAACTTCATTAGGAACTACTTTAGCTCTAATTGCAGCATGTGGGCAGATAGCTACACATTTATTACATTGTGTACAAAGTACTTCATCATCCCATATGGGGATGAAGTTTGCGATCCCGCTTTTCTCGTATTGGGTAGTGCCGGTAGGGAAGGTACCATCTACCGGAAATGCACTGACTGGCAATTCGTCTCCATGACCTCCTAGTATTTTCTCAAGAACATTCTTGACAAAACCATCTGGAGCATCAGTCATTGCGGAAAGTAATCCTTTCTTGCTGCTCACCTCTTTTGGATAGTCTACCTGATATAAATTTTCGAGTGATTTATCAACAGCATTAAAATTCATTTGAACTACTGCATCCCCTTTATGAGCATATGACTTAACTATGGCATCCTTAATTTTCTGAATGGCCTCATCTTTAGGCAGAATACCTGATATCGCAAAGAAACAAGTTTGTAAAACGGTATTTGTCCTTTTACCGAGATTGGCCTCCTGGGCTACTTTTGTGGCATCCACTACATAAAATTTAGCCTCTTTTTCAATTATTCCTTCCTGCATTTTTTTAGGTAATTTGTCCCAAATTTCCTCTTTCGAAAACGGTGAATTTAAAAGGAATGTCCCGCCCGGTTTTAAATCGGCAAGCATATCATATCTTTCAATAAAATTGAATTGATGACTTGCTATAAAATCAGCTTTGTCAATTAAGTATGAAGAGTAAATTGGTTCCGGACCAAAACGCAAATGCGAAATAGTCTGTGCCCCTGCCTTTTTGGAATCGTAGACAAAATATCCCTGAACATAATTTTCTGTAGTGTCTCCAATTATTTTGATGGAGTTTTTATTTGCCCCAACAGTACCATCAGATCCAAGTCCATAGAACATGCAATTGATAGTTGTACTTCTCACCTTAAAATTATCATCGGATTCCAGGCTTGTATGCGAAATATCATCGTTTATACCTACCGTAAAATGATTTTTTGGTTTCTCCTTGATGAGTTCATTAAATACCCCGCTGACCATTTGAGGTGTGAACTCCTTGGATGACAACCCATATCTGCCGCCAACAACAGATATATTTCTATCGCTCTCTGCAAGAGAAGTAATTACATCCTGATATAAGGGTTCCCCTGTGCTTCCTGGTTCTTTTGTTCTATCCAGAACTGCAATTTTCTTTACAGACAAGGGTAGGCTTTCTATAAAATGAGAGACAGAAAATGGTCTGTATAAGCGAACAAATACCACACCAACTTTCTCATCATTGTTTACCATTGCTTCCACGGCTTCCCGCACTGCGCCTTGCCCAGAACCCATAATTACGATAACACGCTCGGCCTCAGGATGCCCTAAATAATAAAATATGCTGTACCTTCTGCCAGTATGTGTGTAAAATTCATCCATTACTTCCTGTACAACTCCAGATACTTTTTCATAGTAAGGATTTGATGCTTCTCTGGCCTGGAAAAAAACATCAGGATTCTGAGATGTCCCTCTTATAACCGGATGATCCGGATCCAACGATCTTTTTTTATGTTCCATGATCTTATCCTCAGGCATCATTGCTTTAATGATATCATCCGGAATTTCATCAATCTTGGAGATTTCATGTGAAGTCCTAAAACCATCAAATATGTTCAAAAAAGGAACTCTTGTACGTAAAGAAGCAACTTGAGATATTAATGCGAAGTCCATGGCTTCCTGGACAGACCCGCCAAACAGCATGGAAAAACCTGTTTGTCTTGTGGCCATTACATCGGAGTGATCTCCAAATATAGAAAGGGCATGAGTTGCCACAGTTCTGGCGGCAACATGTATAACAGAAGGCAGTAATTCCCCTGCTATTTTATACATATTAGGTATCATTAAAAGCAATCCTTGTGAGGCCGTAAACGTGGTAGTCAGCGCTCCGGCCTGAAGGGAACCATGTACTGCTCCGGAAGCTCCGCCTTCACTTTGCATTTCAACGATTCGGGGCACATTCCCCCAAATATTCGTTTGTCCTTTGGAACTAAATACGTCTACGTGCTCCCCCATTGGCGAAGCGGGGGTGATGGGATAGATTGCACATACTTCATTCGTTTTGTGAGCAACCCGTGCAACCGCCTCGTTCGCATCGCAAATTAACTTCGGAAAATTTTTCTTCATGACTATTTTATTATTAAAGAAACCGGCAGTTTAGATATATTAAGGGCTTTTGTAAATTTTTCCTACTACTAGAACCGCAAGTGATAAAACTTTTTAAATTTTCGATAAAATTAGAGCCATTACCGCAGTCATACTATGACAAATGTCAGGTAATTATATCCTAATTAAAGTTGATAACAGTATGCAATTTTTGAATGGAAAAGGCTAAGAGCTCTCTAAAATGACATTTAAAAAGCATCTAAATAAACACGCCCGATTGAAATTCAATCGGGCATGCATTGATAATCAATTATGTAACTATAAGATTATTCGCCGTGCATCCATACCTTTTTAGCCAATAATTCTTCCTCAGTTTCTACATGATCCTCATCAGGGACGCAACAATCTACCGGACAAACAGCAGCGCATTGCGGTTCATCATGAAAACCTTTACATTCTGTACATTTATCGGTAACTATAAAATAGAACTCGTCTGAAACCGGTTCATTTTCAGCATCGGCATCAACTTCAATTCCTGCCGGAGTTGTTACAATACCACTTAAAGCGGTTTCGTCTGAATATGACCACTCCTGGTCTGGTTCATATATTGCATTATTCGGGCATTCTGAAACGCACGCATCGCAATTAATGCATTCATCTGTTATGATAATAGCCATAATTATATGTTTTTGAAATAATTGTCCGTAAATTTAATGTACTACAAATATCTGTCTAATGATAAAAGTCATATTTCTTTATAAACCTCCAATTTATATTTGGAGCCAATATTTTTATCAAACGACATTTAATATAAAAATAAGTAAAAAATAAACATGTATCGATGATTGCTACAAAAACAAAACAACCTAAAGAAACACTGGAAGCGGTGATAGTAAGATTTGTAGGTGATTCGGGTGATGGTATGCAACTAACCGGAACACAGTTTTCTGACACCTCTGCAATGTTTGGTAATGATATTGCCACATTTCCTAATTACCCTGCAGAAATCAGGGCTCCACAGGGAAGCCTTTATGGTGTTTCTGGCTTCCAGGTGCATATTGGCAGCGTTGAAGTGAGTACCCCCGGCGAAAATGTAGACCTTTTGGTTGCCATGAATCCTGCAGGGCTTAAAACTAACTTGCATGCTCTGAAACCAGGCCACTCGGTAATTGTGGATACAGATGCTTTCACAAAAAAGAATTTGGAAAAAGCCCAGTATGAGTCTAACCCATTGGAAGACGGAAGTTTGGAAAACTATCATGTGATAGAGGTAAGTATGACTTCACTTACAAAAGAAGCACTAAAAGAGGTTGAGGGACTAGACAATAAAAGTATCACCAGAAGTAAAAATATGTTTGCTCTGGGCATGGTATATTGGATGTATAACAGATCTACGGAGCATACCATAGGATTTTTCAATAAAAAATTTAAGACAAAACCAGAATTAATTGAAGCGAATACCAAGGTGTTAAATGCAGGATTTTACTTTGCAGAAACCCTGGAATTAATTCCCAATTCCTATACCGTTGCTCCGGCTAAAATGGCCGCTGGAACTTACAGAATTGTCATGGGCAACACTGCTACTGCCTGGGGCTTTTTAGCGGCAGCTGAAAAATCTGGTCTGGAGCTATTTTTGGGCTCCTACCCCATTACCCCTGCTTCAGATATCCTACATGAATTGGTAAAACACAAACACTTTGGAGTTAAAGCCTTGCAAGCTGAAGATGAAATTGCTGGTATAACATCAGCAATTGGTGCTGCTTTTGCCGGGGATTTGGCCATTACCACGACCTCAGGACCCGGTTTAGCATTAAAAGGAGAGGCTCTGGGTCTTGCAATGATACTGGAATTGCCGCTGGTTGTTGTTGATGTTCAAAGAGGCGGGCCGTCTACCGGATTGCCAACTAAAACTGAGCAGTCAGATTTGCTTCAGGCGCTGTATGGCAGAAATGGTGAGAGTCCTGTAATTATTATAGCTGCAAGTACTCCGGCTAATTGTTTCAATTATGCCTATGAAGCGGCAAAACTTGCTATTGAACATATGACCCCTGTAATATTACTGACAGACGGGTATATTGCCAATGGATCTGCACCGTGGAAAATACAATCAGTATCCGAAATGCCCGAAATAAAAACCAGGCTAATTAAAGAAGCTAAAGGAACTTGGAATCCTTATGAGCGGGATGAAGCAACTCTGGCACGTGAATGGGCAATTCCCGGGACATTTGGTCTGGAACACAGAGTAGGTGGGTTGGAAAAAGATAAAGTGACCGGACAGGTATCTTATATCCCTGAAAATCACGAATACATGACTAATGTCAGAGCTGAAAAGGTGAAGAGAGTTGAAAATTATATTCCAAAATTGAAACCAGAATTCGCCGATGAAGGGGATTTACTGGTAATTGGATGGGGCGGCACCTATGGTTCCTTGTATTCTTCCGTAAAAGAGATAAGGCAAGATGGCTATACATCTATTGGACTCGCGCATTTTAACTATATAAATCCTCTCCCTAAGAATACGGAAGAAGTCTTAAAAAGATTTAAGCGAATCATAGTTTGTGAACTAAATACAGGACAGTTTGCGTCAGTTTTAAGAGCAAATTTTCATGGCATTGAGTTTTTACAATATAATAAGGTACAAGGATTACCTTTTGGCAATAGTGAACTTATAGAGGAATTTAAAAAAATAATATCTAAATAATGGAGACAACAGCTACACCAAAATATACGTTTAAAGATTTTGCCAGTGACCAGGAGGTAAGGTGGTGTCCGGGATGTGATGATTATGTCATCCTCCGTTCCATGCAAAAGGCACTTCCGGAAATGGGACTCAAAAAAGAAGATGTAGTATTCATTTCAGGTATAGGATGCTCTTCCCGTTTTCCTTATTATATGGACACCTATGGCATGCACAGTATTCATGGTAGAGCACCTGCAATTGCTTCCGGGGTTAAACTCGCCAACCCTGATCTAAGCGTTTGGGTTATAACTGGTGACGGCGATTCCATGGCTATCGGTGGTAATCATTTTATTCATGTACTACGACGAAATTTGGATTTAAATATTGTCCTATTCAACAATGAAATTTATGGCTTGACCAAAGGACAATTCTCCCCAACCTCTTTGGTTGGACAAAAAACTAAATCCTCTCCATATGGTAATACACAACCCCCCTTTTTACCGGGTGAATTGGCCATTGGATCAAAAGCTCGTTTTTTTGCCAGAATCGGAGGGAATACCCCTAAAGAAATGACAGACATTTTTATAAAATCGGAAAAATTTAAGGGGACTTCATTAATTGAGGTTCTTCAAAATTGCCCAATCTTCAATGATGGCTGTTTTGCCGAATATACCGATAAGGCCGTTCGTGAAGACAAACAATTATTTGTTGAACACGGAAAACCAATGATATTCGGTAAAGAAAGAAACAAAGGCTTAGTTCTAAACGGTTTAAAATTAGAAGTGGTAACCTTAGGAGAAAATGGCGTGACAGAGGAGGACCTATTGGTCCATGATGCGGAAGAACAAGACCCTACCTTACATCAAATGTTGGTGAGGTCGGAATATCCCTTAGTGACAGGTATCATCAGAAGTTTTCCCGATGTTACTTTCGAAGAACGGGTTGATGAACTAACGGCTGCGGTTAAAGCCGGTTCCAGTTTTAGGAAGACGGATGATTTGTTCTTCTCGGGGGAAACTTATGAAGTTAAATAATATAGATTAGCGTATGGGTTCAGAAGCCATCATTGTATTTTTTCTTGCTGGAATTGTCCTGGTTGCAGGGGCTAATTTTTTATCAAATTTAATTTCACACAAGTCAGATAACCCTCAGAAAAGGGAGCCTTACGAGAGTGGTATGACCACCATCGGGCCAACCTGGGTTCAGTTTAAGGTGGGATACTATTTATTTGCTATTTTATTTTTGATTTTTGATGTTGAAGTTGCTTTTTTAGTACCCTGGGCAGTAGTGTTTAAAGATATTGGTGCTATTGCCTTTATTGAAATATTAATCTTCCTTGTCATTTTAGGTTTAGGCCTGTTATATGCATGGAAAAAAGGAGCATTAAGATGGGAATAGATCAGAAAAGCGGACCAACGGGTCAACCTGATAAAGTTCCTGAAGACTTTCCGGGAAAAGTAATCCCTGCAGGTAACGGTGCCAATGTGATTGTTACCTCATTAGATAAAATAATTAATTGGGGAAGATCCAATTCCTTATGGTCTCTATATTTTGGAACAAGTTGTTGCGCTATTGAAATGATGCAGACGGGTGCGGCACGTCATGATTACTCAAGGTTTGGTTTTGAAGTTGCCAGACCTTCCCCCAGACAAGCAGATTTAATAATAATTGCAGGCACCATCGTCAATAAAATGGCCCCCGTATTAAGGCGGTTATACGATCAAATGGCTGAACCAAGATATGTAATTGCAATGGGAGCCTGTGCAATTTCAGGAGGTCCCTTTTTTTACAACACTTATTCAGTAGTTAAGGGAGCAGACCATGTAATCCCTGTTGATGTATATGTGCCTGGTTGTCCTCCCAGACCTGAAGCATTGTTGGAAGGTATGTTGATGCTTCAGGATAAAATAAGGACAGAGAACATGAAACATAAAAAGAATCCTATTGAAGGGTTTGATGAAGGTTTATAAATAAAGTAGATGACTAACCAAAGCTTAGAGGAATTAATAGGGAGTTGGAGTCCTAATCTGGTATTTACTGAAGAAGGGTCCCAGTATCTGAATGTAACGGTTCCAGTAGAAGAATTACACGCCATCATGTCCAAATTAAAACATGATGATCAGACCAGTTTTGATTATCTGTTTTGCTTAACTGGTGTAGATTGGGGTGAAGAAATAGGTGTCGTTTACCATTTGGAATCTACAGACTTCAGGCACAGTCTTGTGGTAAAAACACAAACGGCAGAAAGAGAAAATCCTGTTATAGCTTCTGTTTATGATATTTGGGCAACTGCCGAGTTTCACGAACGTGAAGTATTTGATTTTTTCGGTATAATATTTACTAATCATCCTAACCTTAAACGCCTTTTCTTAACAGATGATTGGGATGGTTTCCCTTTGCGGAAAGATTATGAAGACAACATTAATATGATTATCAAATAATCAGTCATGGAGACAGTCACCCTTAATAGTAACTTTAAATCTGAAGAATACTTCATAAACATGGGGCCGCAACACCCTGCGACACATGGCGTTCTCCGACTTTTGCTTACAATAGATGGTGAAATTATAAAAAAGGTTGAACCAGATCTGGGTTATATTCATCGTTCCATTGAAAAAATGTGCGAACGCGATAGTTATCAGCAAATAGTTCATTTAACGGATAGAATGGATTATTTGTCGGCTAACATCAACAATGAAGCCGTTTGCCTTACGGTTGAAAATGCCTTGCAGCTCGAAATACCTGAGCGGGTTAAAGTAATCAGAACTATTATTGGAGAACTTACACGGATATCTTCACATTGCTTATGGTGGGGTGTAATGGGTATGGATGTTGGTGCTTTAACTACCTATTTTTACGGCTTTAGAGATAGAGAACTTCTAAATGATATATTTGAAGAAACCTGTGGAGCACGGCTGACGATGAATTATAATGTCCCTGGTGGACTGATGTTTGATATTCATCCAAATTTTGTAAAACGCGTTAAAGACTTTATTACGCATTTTAAAACCAAACTTCCCGAATACGATCGCCTGTTAACAGATAATATCATTTTTCAAAAAAGAACGAAGGGCGTAGGTATCCTAAGTAAAGAAGACGCCATATCATATGGGGCTTCCGGCCCTGTAGGCAGGGCTTCGGGTTATTCCTGTGATGTTAGAAAACACCACCCTTACAGTGCTTTGGATAAAGTAACTTTTAATGAAGCGTTGAGAACAGAGGGAGATACTTATGCACGCTATTTGGTAAGGATTCAGGAGATGTGGGAATCCTTGTCAATTGTGGAGCAACTAATAGACAACATCCCAGAAGGAGAATATAGAGTGGCGACAAACGCGGTAATAAAATTACCAAAAGGGGAATATTTCCAGAAAGTAGAAACAGCCAGAGGAGAATTAGGTGTCTATATAATAAGTACGGGCTTAAAAAGTCCATACCGCTTGAAATTCAGATCACCCGGATTTTCAAACCTTTCTTTACTTAATCATATTGCAGTTGGAGGTAAAATAGGTGACCTGGTTGCTACAATGGCAACACTTGATCTTGTAATACCCGATATAGATAGATAAAATTATGATATGACTATTGCTTTAAGTATCACAAAAACTATACATGATTGGCTCTATAGCATTATGCCTGAGACGGCAGCAATGTATGCTGAGATGGTATTGATCGCGCTTGTTTATCTTGGAATTTTTGCTGTTGCCGGTTTATTTCTTGTATTGCTCGAAAGACGCGTTGCCGCGTGGTTTCAATTAAGAATAGGTCCTAATCGTGTTGGTTTCCAGGGTTTGTTACAGACAATGGCCGATGCTATAAAGCTACTTTCCAAAGAATTAACCGGTACGGCTAAGGCAGATAAATTCTTATATAATTTGGCGCCTTATTTTGTAATAATTTCTTCCTTAATGGCACTGAGTGTCTTTCCATTTACACAGGAATTCCAGGCATTCGACATCAATATTGGAATCTTTTTTTTGATTGCAGTTTCATCTATAGGAGTTATTGGAATTTTATTAGGTGGATGGAGTTCTAACAATAAATTTGCTATGATAGGTGCAATGCGAAGTGGGGTACAAACCATCAGCTATGAACTTTCTATTGGCCTGTCACTGCTTACCATGGTTTTAATAACCGGAAGCTTGCAGCTTTCCGAGATTGTGGAAGTCCAAAAATCAGGTTGGCTAATTGTTCAGGGGCATATCCCTGCAATTATAGCCTTTATGATATATATGATTGCAGGTACGGCTGAAACAAATAGGGCTCCTTTTGATATGGTTGAAGCCGAATCAGAACTAGGAGCCGGATTCCATACGGAATACTCAGGAATGAAATTTGCCTATTTCTTTTTAGCCGAATTTATTAATATGTTCATTATTGCAGCCATTGCGACCACCGTTTTTTTCGGTGCCTGGTTATCTCCTTTTGGAATAACAGAATCTATTCCCGTGTTGGGCGTATTTTGGTTTTTACTTAAAGCTCTTATACTGGTTTTTTTAATGATGTGGTTTAGGTGGACATTCCCCAGACTAAGAATAGATCAACTGCTTACATTAGAATGGAAGTATCTATTACCCTTAAACCTGGCAAATATTGTAATAATGGCCTTACTGGTTTGGCATAATTTAACCATTAGCTTTTAATATTATGAGTTACTTTTCAGATATCTATAAAGGAATAAAAACCTTGCTTACCGGAATGAGTGTTACGGGAAAGTATTTTGTGACCTCAAAGAAAGGCGCAATTACACAACAGTATCCGGATAATAGAGAAACACTCAAAATGTTTGATCGTTTTCGCGGTGAGGTAATTATGCCTCATAATGAAAATAATGAACATCGATGTACTGGCTGTCAAAAATGTGAAATCGCATGCCCAAATGGAACCATTGAAATCATTTGGGATAGAGGTATTGACGAAAATACAGGTAAAAAGAAGAAGAAAATAGACAAGTTCGTATATCATTTGAGTATGTGTACCATGTGCGGACTTTGCATAGATGTCTGCCCTACAGATGCTATTAAATGGGGACAGAATTTTGAAAATTCTGTATACGACAGAACTGCCTTAACTAGAGTTTTAAACGAGCCGGGATCCAAATTACAAGCCGGTGTAGAAGATTAAGTATGGAAAGAATTATTTTTTATTGTCTGGCAGCAGTAATCATTGTATTTGGTATAGCTTCTGTAACGAGTAGAAAAATGCTACGTTCCGTGATTTATCTTTCTTTTGTTTTAATAAGTATCGCGGGGATATTCTTTTTGGTAGATTATAATTTTCTTGCTGCCATTCAACTCACAGTCTACGCCGGTGGAATTGTTGTACTTATCATATTTTCAGTCTTATTGGTACATCATATTGAAATGGAGTTAGAAATGGCCAAGGCATCTAAAAAGATAGTGACAGCCTTAGCTTGTTTAATCGGATTGGGCGTTTTTTTAACTGCAATTTACTCCTATGATTTTAATGTAATTAATAACTCGTTAACCACCACAACGGCAGATATAGGTGCAGGATTACTTAGCTATGAAGCTGGTGGCTTTATTTTACCATTTGAAGTGATTAGTGTACTCCTGTTAGCAGCAATGATAGGAGCCATTGTAATTGCCAAAGGAAAGAAATTAACCGAGAATAATAACCAATCACAATGATACCAGGAATAAGCATATATGAAATTCTAACCATTACTTCAATACTATTTTTTATAGGGGTATATGGTTTTATAACAAGAACTAATCTGATCTCAATTTTAATTTCTGTTGAATTAATTCTAAACGCATCAGTAGTAAATTTTGTGATCATTAATAAATATTTGTTTCCTGAAGCCCTACAGGGGGTTTATTTTTCAATTTTTATTATTGCCGTTGCAGCTGCGGAAACGGCTCTTGCCGTTTCAATTATTATTAATCTGTACAGGCAAATCAGCTCAGTGGAAGTCAAGGATATTGAAACTATGAAATACTAATACAACCTGGTATGAATCTGAACCTCATCATTTTAATTCCCCTAATTCCTCTGGTAGTATTTTTGGCCCTTGGGCTTTTTTATAAAAAAATCAAACCTGCAATCTCAGGATATGTAGGTGTTTTGGGTTTGCTCATCTCAACCAGCCTGGCATTTTATGCAGCCTATACATACTTTATAGTAATCGGAAAAACTGAAGGAGTTTATCAGACTATTGTAGAAAAAACAGTTTGGATGAACTTTACAGATAGCCTTCGAATTGATATGGGAATCCTTATAGACCCTATCGCTGTAATGATGCTTATAGTAGTTTCTGTTATATCCTTAATGGTTCATATCTATAGCAGGGGATATATGAAGGGTGACCCGGGCTACACCAAATACTTTGCCTTTCTGTCCCTTTTCACATTTTCCATGTATGGTTTAGTATTAGCAACCAATTTATTCCAGATCTATATTTTCTGGGAATTGGTAGGGGTGTCTTCCTATTTATTAATAGGTTATTATTATACTAAAGAATCTGCTGTTGCCGCTGCTAAAAAAGCCTTTGTTGTTACTCGTTTTGCAGATCTGGGTTTTCTTATTGGTATTCTGATAATCGGATACTATACAGGTACATATGATTTTGAAACTTTGAATAACCCTGAAGGCACGAGCATATTAAATTGGGCGTCTACGTCCTTTATGGGACTCTCTGTACTTACGTGGGCACTTATATTAATCTTTATTGGAGGGGCTGGAAAATCGGCCATGTTCCCATTACATATTTGGTTGCCGGATGCAATGGAAGGACCTACCCCGGTTTCAGCATTAATCCATGCTGCCACTATGGTAGTCGCAGGTGTTTACCTTGTAGCTCGCTTATTCCCAATGTACTATTTTATTGAAGATGGATTTGCCCTGAATATTGTTGCTTTTGTAGGGGCATTTACGGCTCTTTTTGCCGCGGTAATTGCTATTACTCAAACAGATATAAAGAGAGTATTAGCCTTTTCAACCATGTCTCAATTAGGCTATATGATGCTTGCACTTGGTGTTTCAGGATATGAAGGCCATGAAGGTCTGGGCTTTATGTCATCTATGTTTCACCTGTTTACACATGCCATGTTCAAGGCCTTGTTGTTTTTATGTGCCGGTTCAGTAATTCATGCTGTTCATAGTAATTTCCTTAAAGACATGGGGGGATTACGAAAATACATGCCCATTACCAATATTACATTCTTAATAGCAGCACTTGCAATCGCTGGTGTACCTCCCTTAGCCGGATTTTGGAGTAAAGATGAAATTCTTGTCGCTGCCTTTGAACATAGTCTGTTCCTATATGTAATTGGTTTGTTCGTTGCAGGGCTTACAGCCTTTTATATTTTTAGAATTTACTTTGGAATATTTTGGGGTAAAAAAAGTAATTATACGGCTAAACCCCACGAATCTCCCGGATCTATGACCGCACCACTTTTGATATTGGCATTTTTAAGCATAGTTGTTGGCTTTATACCATTTAGTGAATTTATAAGTCCGGATAAAGCAGGGTTTGAAACTCATCTGAATTTACCATTAGCCGCAATTGCAGTTTTTGCCGGCTTACTTGGAATTGGTCTTTCCTGGATCTTCTATAAAAAAGAAAACGAACTTGCAGACAAATTTGCAAACGGTTTTGGAGCCTTCTACACCTGGGCCTATCATAAATTTTATTTTGATGAATTATATCTTTTCGTAACCAAAAGAATATTGTTTAATGTTATTGCCAAGAATGCCGCAAGATTTGATAAAAAATACGTTGATGGGACGATGGTTGGCATAGGAAATCAAACCGTTAATGCATCGGAAAGAATTAAAGGTATGCAGTCCGGTAAAGTTCAGGATTATGCCTTAGCATTTATTGCCGGAGCAGTGGTACTTGCTATTATTTGTATCTATTTATGGCTGAATTAAATATATAATATGGATATTTTATCCCTTTTTATTGTCCTACCAGTATTAACTGTCCTGGTATTGGTTTTTACCAAAAATCTAAAACAGGCCAGAATGGTTGCTTTGGCGGGAAGTCTTGTGCAGCTGGGAATGGCAATTAATTTAATTTTTGCGTACCTCAAAGAGATAAAGACCAATGACTCCATCATGGTCTTTATCAAAGATGTTGTTTGGTTTAAGAACTTTAATATTCATTACAATATTGGGGTTGATGGTATTTCTGTGGCTCTATTAGTATTGACGGCAATTGTTGTGCTGGCCGGAGTCTTTATTTCATGGAAAATGGAAGATTTACCCAAGGAGTTTTTCATTTCACTAATTGTTCTTTCTATTGGTGTATATGGCTTCTTTATTTCAATTGACCTCTTTACAATGTTTGTATTTTTCGAGATTGCGGTTATCCCAATGTATTTATTGATAGGTATTTGGGGTACCGGCCCAAGGGAATTTTCTGCAATGAAATTAACACTAATGCTTATGGGCGCCTCAGCTGTGCTTCTGGTTGGGATATTAGGCATTTACTTTAACTCTGATACAGACGGCGGTGCATTAACATTTAACATCCTGGAAATAGCAAAAGTGAACATTCCTTTTGAAGTGCAAAGATTGTTCTTTCCTATAACATTTATAGGTTTTGCGGTAATTGGAGCTTTGTTTCCTTTTCACACCTGGTCTCCGGATGGTCATGCTTCTGCCCCTACGGCTGTTTCAATGTTACACGCCGGAGTTTTAATGAAGCTTGGTGGCTATGGTGTGTTTAGAGTAGCTATCTATTTATTGCCTGAGGGTGCATTACATTGGTCCTGGTTTTTTATTATTCTGTCTGCTTTTGGTGTCATCTATGGAGCATTTGCAGCTATTAAACAAACAGATTTAAAGTATATCAATGCCTATTCTTCGGTTAGTCATTTGGGCTTAGTACTCTTTGCATTACTTATGTTGAATAAAACGGCCTGGAATGGAGCCATATTACAATCACTCTCACATGGTTTTATGACAGCCCTTTTCTTTGCTTTAATAGGTATGATCTACGGGAGGACACATACCCGTGATGTTACCAAACTTGGAGGCTTGTTGAAAGTTATTCCCTTTATATCTGCAGTCTATGTTATAGCAGGTCTGGCTTCACTGGGATTACCAGGTTTTAGCGGCTTTGTGGCAGAAATGAACATTTTCGTGGGTGCCTTTGAAAATGATAACATTTATTATAGAATTGGAACCGTGATTGCGGTCTCTGCCATTGTTGTTACAGCCGTGTATATATTGCGTGTTGTAGGTATTATGTTGATGGGTCCTGTAAAAAATGAAGCCTACTTAAATCTTGAAAAAGTACAATGGTATGAAAAAATAGGTATTTTATTACTTCTATTGCCCATAATAGCGATTGGCGTTGCACCATTGTGGTTAAGTGAATTGATCCTTAAAAGTCTGGATCCGTTTTTAAAAGGAGTATTATAATCTGAATAATAAATAACCAAAAATGAATTTTAGCAGCTTTTTATTAATGAGACAAGAAATTGCTTTACTGCTAATTATCCTGCTCCTTGTTATAGCCGAGATTTTTATCCCTAAAAAGAAAAAAGTCAGCATTGTACACCTTACTTTATTTTTGTTTGGTATACATGCCATTATTGGTTTTTTTGATATTGATGAAAGTTCGTTGTTTGGAGGAATGTTTCGCACCAATCACCTGATTCATTTTTTCAAGAATGTATTGAACATTGGTGTCCTTATCCTATTGCTGCAGTCGGCGGATTGGATAAAGGAAAAAATAGTAAATCAGAATAAAGGATCTGAATTCTTTATTTTGTTGTTCTCTTCTTTGTTGGGTATCTATTTTATGATATCAGCAGGTGATTTTCTAATGTTTTATATAGGCCTCGAATTATCTACACTTCCGGTAACCGCCCTAGCCGCTTATGAGACTATGAAAAGAATTTCAAGTGAATCAGGAATCAAATTAATACTATCGTCCGCTCTTGCTTCCGGGGTTTCACTATTCGGCATTTCTATGCTTTATGCCGCTACCGGCTCTATTTATTTCAGTGAAATTGTCCAGGTACTTTCTTCAACCAATCTAACTCTTCTGGGGATGGTATTGTTGTTTGCCGGAATAAGTTTTAAAATTTCTCTGGTACCATTTCATTTCTGGACTGCTGATGTTTATGAAGGAGCCCCTATCAGTATTGCCTCTTATCTATCTGTCATATCAAAAGGTGCTGCCGTTTTCATTTTAATGATCTTATTATTTACCGTTTTAAGACCATTGGTCCATATTTGGGAAAATATGATTTATGTTATTGCCATCGCAACAATGTTTATCGGTAATTTATTCGCTCTAAGACAACAGAATATGAAGCGTTTCCTGGCATTTTCATCTATAGCTCAGGCAGGTTTTATTTTACTGGGGTTAATTGAAGGTTCTAAATTGGGAACCGCCACAGTAGTATACTTTGTGCTTATTTACATATTCTCTAATCTGGCGGCTTTTGGTGTAGTACAAGCTATTTCTTTACAAACAGGCAAGGAGCGTATAAAAGATTATGAAGGTTTGTACAGAACTAACCCAAACTTGAGTCTAGTGTTAATGCTTGCACTTTTTTCACTGGCCGGAATTCCACCCGTGGCAGGATTTTTCGGTAAATTCTTCCTTTTTACGGCCGCTGCCAGTAAAGGGTTCTACTTACTTGTATTCCTGGCAGTAGTGAATGTAACTATTTCTTTATATTATTATTTGTTAGTTGTGAGGGCGATGTTTTTACGTAAAGGTGAGAATCCAATTCCTTTTTTCCGAAATAAGATTTATATGAGGATTGGGTTGGTAATTACAGTGCTTGGTATTTTATTACTTGGGATATACAGTCCCATATACGATTATATTTATGATTTAAGCAGTGCATTAAATTAATGCTTATGAGTTTAGGAGGTAAACATATATTTGGTAGTATTGAGGATACAAGGGTGACTTTTGTAGAAAAAAAAGTAACTGCTGAACGTGCAGAATTTCTAAAAAAACTACTGGAACACAACGGATTTGAAGTTCTTATTCAGGAAGAAAAACGACCTTCAGAAGAAGAACCACAATTATATACTTTAGGTGTCACTGATATGGTATTTAACCCCACTATTTGGGTATACCAGCGAAAGCTTAAAACTTTCGACGGACACAGGGTTACCCCTGATTATTGGGAACAGCGTTCAGAAAACACCCCCCCGCAATATTGGAAAACACCTAAAGATAACTAGCCTTTCAGGAAGAAAATTAGATGATTTTTCCGAATCAAAAAGTTTAATTTCATCGATTTTAACAGCAAATTAAGCCCCTGTGGCAAGGTATTTGCTAACTTTACACCGTAGAATTAAGGTCATGAAACACCAATATTTACTTATATTATTTCTTTTATCAGTTATATGTTTAAACGCGCAAACTGATATTCCAAGGACTCAGACTTTAAAAATAGAGGCCGATAAAAATTTGGATTTAAAAAGTAATCCCAATAGCGGTACAGCCTTGAAAATGCCATCTCTTCTGGATAATAACCCCAATGCCAGTATCAAAGAAACCAAAAATTCTAGGAATGTAAAAATGCTTCCTGAAAAGGAGTTAAAACAAGCAGGTTTTGATTTGAAATTGGATACCAAAGTTGGTGAACGCCAGAATGCCAATTCCAAAAAGCACTTTGGCAATATGTATTTAGGGGATGTTAAAACCGGAGGTAATTTCGTAGGCATAGTTTGCAGAGATCATGAATATGTAGATGGCGATCGAGTAAGAATCTATGTAAATGGAGAAGTAGCTGAGTACAATATCCTGCTTACTGCTAGTTTTAAAGGGATCAATATAGACCTGGAAAAAGGTTTTAACCGATTAGATTTCGAAGCTCTAAACCAGGGAACATCAGGGCCAAATACTGCTCAGGTAGATGTTTATGACGATAAAGGTGAATTAATTCATACTAATCAATGGTTACTTTCAACAGGCTCAAAAGCATCTCTAATTGTTGTTAAGAACTAAACAAACGCATCTTATTGCTTCCCGGGCTTATATGAAATTATTGCTCTTTTAAGAACATCTTCCTTGTAATATGCCGCTTCTTTAAATTGCACCTTTGCATATGGTATTGCCTGATCATCAAAATGAGGTGATTCTGGATCACCACTTTGACCTCCAGCCAAAATAGTTTTAGCTTTGACTTTTGGACCAAATTCTACTACTGCTACAAAACTATTCCCTCTTGTACCATAGATCTTTTTAGTATTGTTGTGATATCTTGCACCATAGGCCGCTAATGCCCCCCAACGACCGGATGCAAACCCAATTGGCATGCTTGGCTTTTTATCATCAAATTCTTGCCTGATGTCCCCATTCAAACGCTGATACCTGTTAACCTCACCCCATGGAATATTCCATTTACCGAAATCGCTTTCTAATTGAAACACAACATCTTTAAAGATTGATACCCGCTCTTCCTTTGGAGATTCCGAACCAAAATAGGAGATTAACTCCATATCGCTCATCAGCGCAGGTCTAAACCCTTTTTTACTGTAGAGAGTGCCGTAGAAATGTGCCAGGGTCATGGCTACAGATTCTTCAGAAGTTCTGTAATCCCAATTTCGCAATATGTCTATTGCCTCTGCCAGTCCAGGAGATCCGGTCCCGCCTTCGTCATAAGCAGAAACCAAACCGGGAATTAATTCCGCAAAAGATGGCAGGTATGAATCGTACGCCAAAGAAATAAGGCTGTCAATAGTATATCCACTTCTATCCTTGAGCAGTTGGATGGCATGGATACCTCTAAAATTTTCACGGTCAATAGACATGTATTTCGGATAATCTTTACGCCTGGGGCTATTATCCATGGCAGATGTAAAAGGAGTAGAATTGCAATTTTGAATCCATCCGTTTTTAGGGTTTAGCACCAAAATATTCTCATCTACAGTATGTAAACCCTTCCAGTCGGTCTTAGGGTTGCTGCCATCAACTGGTTGGCTATAATCAAAAATGGTATCCCGTACCGGCACAAAATTCCCGTGAAAATATGCAATATTCCCATCCGCATCTGCATACACTGTGTTATTTGAAGAATTGGTACGAATATCCATCATCTTGCGAAAACCAGTATAATCCTTTTGCTTTGTTCTTATAAAGGATTGTTCCAATGCCTTTACCGGTTCCCACATCATTGCAGAAGCCACCGGCGACTCATTTATCATATGTGTTATGGGTCCGTGATGGGTTCGATAGACAGGGAATTTTTTTTCTTTTATTCCTTCTTCATCCTTATATTTTAAAACGATCTCTGTTTGAGTCACAGGGCGTTTTTGCTCACCAAATAGGTAATAAAGTTTCTCTTCTTTTTCTTCAAATACCTCAATAAATTCGTCCATTACATCCGTATAAGTAGAGGTATGCATCCATCCGGTTTTCTCATTAAATCCCTGATAGACAAAAAACTGTCCCCAGGTAACTGCGCCATAAGCATTGAGACCTTCTTCACTTACCACATGAACTTCTCCCCTGAAATAAAAAGAAGTATGTGGATTTATGAGTAACATAGCATTACCACTCTGCGTTAATTTACCGGAAATAGCTATTCCGTTGGATCCCTGAGGTTCTGATTCTTTCTTACGCTTTTTTAAGCGAGTATCTTCAGCCATTCCCAAAGCTTTCCCTTCTTCATAAAAAGCACGCATTTTGGCTGCACTAATTCGTTCAATATCACCCCCAATTGAGCCCTCGCTAAAATACATTGGCATCCAGGGTTCAAATCTGGTTATAAGCCTGGGCTTCACTTCAGGGTGGGTATAAAGAAAGTAATTGATCCCATCCGCAAAAGCATCACAGAGTTTTTTTAGCCAATCAGGACTCTTATTGTAATTAGCAATAGCTTCTTCTTTGCTCATGAACATTTGGGCTCGCAAGTCACTGTATATTGCTTTTTTTCCCTCAATTTCGGCCAATCTGCCAATTGCCCATATATAATTCTGCTCCACCCGGTTAAAGTCGTCTTCACATTGGGCATATAGTAGTCCAAATACAGCATCTCCGTCGGTTTTGCCGTAAATATGAGGCACACCAAAATCATCTCTGATAATTGTTATATTTTCCGCTTGTTCCTTCCATCGGTCTATTTCGGATTGCCCCTGAGCGGTTTTACAGGAATTATTAAAGACCAGAAATACAACTAAAAGATATTTAATGGGAGAAAATTTCATTGACATTGTTTGTATTTAGGTTGGAGCTAACTAAAGTTCGATTAGGCTTTCTTCAAAAACTGGGTTTTAAGAACAATCTGACTTTTGCCAATCCTGCATTCCACTTCCTGATGATTATTTGTCAATCTTATATTCTTTATAATATTACCACGCTTTAGTGTTTTAGACATTCCCTTAATCTTTAAATCTTTAATAACATGTACATTATCTCCATCTTCAAGAATATTTCCGTTGCTGTCTTTTGACTCCATAAGTTGATTTTTGTATTTGTGAAATTAAAAGTATTAAAACTTTTATGCTAATTGTTCCTTAAAATAACAATGGGTCCTATTGATTTTATCAATTGACGACAATTTTACTGTAAATTGCACTTTCTCATATTAAAATACAGAGCAACCTCGAATGTCCGATAGAAGAGTAAGTATACTTAAAGCATTTAAAACCATCATTTGGCCAAGAAGGAATCTGGTTTTAATAGGTTTGGCATTGATAATAGTGAGCAAAGCGGCCAGCTTTGTAGCCCCAATGTCCCTTAAATATTTAATGGATGATATTATACCAAATAAAGATCTCGATTTCCTCAAGCTTCTCTTAGGAATAGTCATTTTAGCAATTTTAGTACAAGCCGTAACTTCTTTTCTTTTAACCAAAATACTCAGCGTACAGGCGCAATATATGATCTCTGAGCTAAGAGCTCAGGTACAGAAGAAAATTTTATCCTTACCTATTCGGTTTTTTGACAATACCAAATCAGGCGAATTGGTCTCTAGAATAATGACGGATGTAGAAGGGGTACGAAATCTAATTGGTACAGGCTTAGTACAATTGGTGGGAGGAACAATTACGGCCGTGGTATCTTTAATTCTTCTTTTAAATATTAGTCCAAGTATGACACTTTTTGCTTTGATCCCTCTGGCTATTTTTGCGGTTATAGCCCTCAAAGCTTTTAAAATTATTCGACCAATATTCCGTAACAGAGGAAAAATAAACGCTGAAGTTACGGGCAGACTTACTGAAACACTAGGAGGGATTCGGGTTATCAAGGGCTTTAACGCAGAAGCCCAGGAACATGGTGTTTTTGAAGAAGGTGTCCTGCGATTGTTTGAAAATGTAAAAAAAAGTCTTACCGCAACAGCTTTTATGACCAGTTCTTCTACCTTTCTTCTGGGGCTTGCTACGACCGGGATTATGGGCATGGGAGGCTATAAAATTATGATTGATGAACTCACCATAGGCGAATTTTTGACCTTTACTTTTCTTTTAGGATTAATGATCGCCCCCATAGTGCAGATGAGTAATATTGGTAGTCAGCTTACTGAAGCCCTGGCCGGTCTGGACAGAACAGAGGAATTGATGAATATGCAGCCTGAATCTAATGAAGAGGTCCGAACATTGACACTGAATGGTATAAAGGGTGATATGATATTTGACTCTGTTTCATTTGCCTATGAAGAAGAAAAAGAAGTATTACATGATATTAGTTTTAAGGTAAATGCAGGTACTGTTGTAGCCCTTGTTGGAAGTTCGGGTTCAGGAAAGAGCACTATCGCCGGACTTGCAGCTAGTTTCCTGAACCAACAAAGCGGAACAATAACTGTTGACGGACAGGATTTAGCCAAGGTAGATCTTAATAGTTTTAGAAAACACCTGGGGGTTGTTTTACAGGATGATTTTTTATTTGAAGGAACCATACGTGAGAATATATTGTTTCCAAGACCCAATGCCACTGAAAAACAATTACAGGAAGCAGTACAAGCCGCCTATGTTGATGAATTTACAGATAGATTTGAAGATGGTTTAGATACACTTATTGGTGAGCGCGGTATAAAACTCTCAGGGGGTCAAAGACAACGTATAGCCATTGCGCGTGCAGTGTTAGCTGATCCCAGGATATTGATTTTAGATGAAGCAACCTCAAATCTTGATACTGAAAGTGAAGCTCTAATTCAAAAAAGTCTATCACACCTAACAGAGGGAAGAACAACCTTTGTAATTGCCCATCGATTGAGCACCATTAGAAAAGCTGATCAGATTTTAGTGATTGAAGGCGGCAGAATTGCAGAACAAGGCACACACGAATCCCTTATTGCTAAAAAAGGGAGATATTACAATTTATTTACCTATCAGGCAAGAATTTAATTCCACATATAAATCGGGAAATAACTGTTTTGTCAGCTGTGTAATTATAGGTTAAATATTTAATCAATATTGATCACTTTTTCTATCTGAGGAGCATGTTTTTTAATGGTCATTTCTACTCCACTCTTAAGCGTCATCTGATTAACACTGCACCCCACACAATTTCCTTCCAGCTTCACTCTTACTAATTTATCGTTATCAATAGACACCAATGAAATATCACCACCATCACTTTGCAAGAATGGGCGAATTTCATCTAAAGCTTTTTCAACGGTAATTTTTAGTTCCTCAGACGTCATGATCATTTCTTTTTAACAGCAGCACAACCTGCCATCGTCGTTATTTTTATAGCTTCTGTTGGCGGTAAACTTTTATTTCGTAATACAACTTCCTGAACCACATTTTTGGTAAGTTCTTCAAATGCTTTTTCCACAGGGGTGGCTGTTTGAAGAGCAGCAGGTCTTCCAACATCACCAGCCTCACGGATACTTTGAACTAATGGTATTTCTCCTAAAAAAGGTACATTCAGATCAGTAGCGAGATTTCTTGCGCCGGATTTTCCAAAAATATAATATTTGTTATCCGGAAGCTCTTCGGGAGTAAAGTAAGCCATATTCTCAACAATTCCTAAAACAGGTACATTGATAGCTTCCTGTTGAAACATTGCTACCCCCTTACGTGCATCGGCTAATGCAACCTCCTGAGGTGTACTTACAACCACTGCTCCCGTAACAGGCATAGATTGCATAATGCTTAAATGTATATCACCAGTACCTGGCGGCAAATCCACCAACATAAAATCTAATTCTTCCCAATGTGCATCAAAAATCATCTGATTTAAGGCTTTGGATGCCATAGGTCCTCTCCAGATCACTGCCTGATTAGGTTGAGTGAAAAATCCGATAGATAAAAGCTTTACTCCAAAGTTTTCTACTGGTAACATTTTTGAATTACCATCAATATTGGTTGCCAAGGGTTTTTCAGTGGCTACATCAAACATAATGGGCATAGAAGGACCATAGATATCCGCATCCAATAAACCAACTTTAAATCCCATTTTAGCCAACGTAACAGCTAAATTAGCCGTAATAGTAGACTTACCCACGCCACCTTTCCCTGAAGCCACGGCGATAATATTTTGTATTCCCGGTATTGGTTTCCCCTTAATTTCATTAGTCTTAGGATTAACCGGAGCATCAACTTTAATATTTACGGTAATATTTGCCTTTTCATAAACCTCCCTGTGAATTGTCTTAAGTATTTCTACCTCGGTTTTTTTCCTTGCCTGAAGGCTTGGATTATTTATTTTAATATCTACCACAACCTCATCACCAAAAACCTGAATATTATTAACTGCACCACTTTCTACCATATTCATTCCCTCACCAGGTACTGTAATAGTTTCAAGGGCTTTTAGTATTTCTTTCT
>CBDUGN010000026.1:0-26464 GCA_965366915.1 uncultured Eudoraea sp.
GAAGGATTCAGAAAGTTCAATGGGTTTCTTGGAGGCCTACTGGATTCAAATGAGGATGTTGCACCACCATCAAGTGGCACCCCGTCTACCACAAATAATGGATTGTTGTTGGAACGCACAGAATTACTCCCCCTGATACGGATTTCAATTCCTGCGCCCGGTTCCCCGCTGGTCTCGGTTATCTGTACACCCGCAGCTTTACCTTGTATCAGTTGTTCTGGTGAAATAATGATCCCTCTATTAAAATCCGTGGAAGTTACCGCAACAACAGAACCCGTGGCATCTTTTGCGGTAGTTGTTCCATAGGCAATAACAATAACCTCATCCAATTTAGCGGTAACAGCCTGCATTTCTATTTGCAAGATTGTTTGTCCAGTTACCTGTACTTCCTTATTTGCATACCCAATGAAGGAGAACACTAAGATGGCATTTTCATCGGAAACCTTAAGGGAGAAGTTCCCTTCAAGATTCGATAGTGTTCCATTGAGGGTGCCTCGTTCCAATATGTTTGCCCCAATCAGGGGACCATTGGCATCGGAAACTGTACCAGATATCACCACCTCCTGAGCAGAGACCAAATTCGAACTAATTATTTGGGATAATGTAAAACACAAAGCAAACATTAGTCTCATATGCCCAAGTTTTTAAAACAAAGGAAATCAGGCCTTTGAAATTCTATTGGTGAATAATTTCACAAAATTCGGATCCAAATAATTGAGGCTAATGTAAATGAATACGCTAAAGATAAAAGCAATCAAAATGCGTGTCGAGGGAATATTGCACACAAAAGTTTTTAAAAGGTATGAAAAATTACTCCCATATTGACAAAAAAGGACATTAAAAGAAAATCGCGAATAGTATAACACACCTAAACTGGCAAAACAATTGTAAATGTTGTTCCTGCCTTCTCTGAAGCTTTTGCTGGTGAACCTTCCAAATAATTTGTTTCCACTTTCAACTCTCCTCCATGCGCCTTTACAATATCATAACTCAATGACAGCCCCAAGCCTGTTCCCTGCCCGGTGGGCTTGGTGGTAAAGAAAGGTTGAAATATTTTTTTCCTTACCGAATTGGGGATTCCATTTCCGTTGTCTTTTACCGAAATCAAAACCTGGTCACCTTTCTTTTTAGTACTGACTGAAACGGTGGGTTCATACTTGCCTCCTGAAGCTGCCAACTTCGCCAAGGCTTCGTTGGATGAATTAGCGGAGGAGGACTTTTCATTGGTAGCACTTCGACTGCGCTCAGTACAGGCATAAAATGCATTTGTAATTAAATTGAGTATTACCCTGCCTAAATCTTGTGGAACTACATTGATTGAACCAACGTTTTTATCAAAATCGGTTTCCATAGTGGCATTGAATGATTTGTCTTTTGCTCGCAGGCCATGGTAGGCCAGGCGCAGATATTCATCCGCCAATTGATTAATATCGGTTGGTTCTTTTTGCCCGCTACTGCTCCTACTATGCTGTAGCATCCCTTTGACAATAACATCGGCTCTTTTACCGTGGTGTGTTATCTTATCCAGATTTTGTTTGACGTCCTCAGCTATGGCAATGGCTTCGTTTAGGTCGCCTTTCTCCAATTCCTCATGCATTTCCTCAATGAGTTCAACACTTACCTCCGAAAAATTATTGACAAAATTCAAAGGGTTTTGTATCTCATGTGCAATTCCTGCCGTGAGTTCTCCCAGTGATGCCATTTTTTCTGATTGTACTAACTGTGTTTGGGTGGTTTTTAATTCGGTCAAAGTGGTTTCCACACTTTGTTTCGCTTTTTCCAATTTTGTAAAGTCCTCATACCGGGCGTAAGCAATAGCAAATGCCTCAGCCAGTGATTGTACCAATTCTATCTGCTCATTATTTAAGGAATTCTCGCTGCCAACATACAACATCCCCTGGGTGAAAGGAATAAAATGAAGATTTAATGACTCAGGTGGATTCGCTGCTCCCTGATAGGTGTTTTTATCTGAGATTTGCCCCTCTTCCATCAAAGAGCGTGTCCAGCTTAAAAATTCTTCCCGGTTCCAATGTTCTTTATAAATATTTCCTTTCCGCCAATGGGCAACCATATTCGCAGTCAGAGGATTTGCATTAAATTGAAGGTGCAATACCCCTAGTGAATGGCCGTCCGGTGCCGACAGATAGACCTCAACCATTTCCGTAGTTTCATCAATTATAAAAACCCCGCAACGAATAAATGGCACCCCGAGTACTTTGAGTTCATTCCAGACCAGTGGGGTAATACGTTCAAGATCGGCAGCTGTGCGCATGCTTGCAATTTGCCCCCGCACCCTATCGAGCGAAGCCTGCTTAAGGGCATCTTTTGCCCTTTCTTGGGCCTGCTTCAAATCCAGGAAACGTTGGTATAAACGCCCAAATTCTTTTGCAAAACGAACGACGATCTCCTTTTCCTCTTCCGTAGCCCTTCTCGAGTGGTTAAAGCCAATGAAGCCATATTTGCAGTGTCCCTGGGTAGTATAGAAACCATCCGGGAAGTCCTCAGGAACTATTTTGTGTTCTTCAGGAAGGGCACTCATTACTTCATCGAGCAACTCCCAAACAGCAGGCAATATTTCTGGTGGATAATAAATACAATCCACGGCATGCAGATCACTTTTTTTCCAGTTGGCAAAGGAAGTCTTCCAACTCTCCACTGCATTCACATCGATCAATTGCTCCGCAATAACACGTTTCTTGCCCCCGGTTGTGATACGCAAGGTGAAGGTCTCATTGGCTTCATCGAATAGGGTGAGATGGGTAAGTACCGGGTTGATCCCCAGAAAATCGAACTGGTCGAACAAAACACCCAATACATCCGTCAGTTCATCGGTATGGTGCATAGCCATAGCCCGGGAACGCACCCTTTCCAGGGCCACCTCTATCCGTGCTTCCCTTGCCTGTGCTTCGGCATTTTGAAGATCGAGAAAACGGGTATAGGTTTGGTCAAAAACCTTGGCAAAACGGACCAATAACTCCATAGTCTCATCTGCTACAGGTTCATTTGTGGTGCAAAGAAGCAATCCTTTAGAGAAAAAAGCCGCCTGCTGTACTCTTCTCCCTTTAATATTGGAATCGTCTATGGGTAACTTAACATCTTCTTTAATATAGCGTAACCAATCTTTTAGCCTTTGCCCGGACAGGTCAATTACAATAGAATCTTTACCCTCTTTCCAGGCCGTGTGTATTTTAGACATGGTTGTGGCTTCTTCTAAAGACCCTCTATATCTATGATCGAGCTGACTCCCAATTTGATCCGTAGCCCATAACTCTATCAGGTTTTCTTCTTCCTTAATGATACAAATACTAATACGATCGGGTAAATTTCCCAGTTGGGCAAATTGTTCAAAGAGTACCTGAGAGGTTTCAGGAAGTTGCTCGCTCTTGTGCATGGCCATAGAACTGGCTCGCACCCTTTCTAAAGCACTCTCAATAGTAGCTTCCCGGGCCTGTTCCTCAGCTTTTTGCAGATCTAAGTATCTTCTGTAAGTTTGTCCAAAAACCTTAGCAAATCTGTTTAAGACCTTAGCCCCTTCTTTTGAAATAGGGTTTTCGGTAAAGGCAAAAAGAATACCCGAAGAATAAAAGAAACTATTGTGGTATACCTTTTCCGGCAGTGTTTTTAAATCTGCATTAAATGGGTATTCGGATTCTTTATTAAGTGCTGTATAATATTTAATAACGTCTTTACCAATAAAATCGTAGGAATAGGCTTTCTTTTTACTTTTCCATGCTTTTTTAAGCCCTACCAACATGGGGTGTATAGTCATATTCAGCATCCCAGTTTTTAAATCAACTTTACCACTGGGAGAATAATTTGCAGACCATGTTTCCATCTGCTCCGTTCCTTCCAGGATTCCTATTCCACAGCGGATTGATTTGTCCAGATCCAACTTCATTACTTCATCAAATAAAGTAACAACAGTATCTCCTACATCCTGGCTGTTATGCATCGCCATGGTTTTAGATCGCACCCGTTCAAGGGCAGCTTCAACTTCCAATTCCCGGTTTTTACTTTGTAATTCCGCCATTTTTTCCTCCAGGCTTTTTTCGAGGAACTCCGTTCTTTTTTTCAGATCCTCTATTGGCCATACTTCATCATCTGTACGCTGCGGGTCCGGGTTAGATGTGTGGGAATGGATCAATAACCAGTGTCCTTCGTGATACTCAAAAATTAAACTGAGGCGGAATTTAAGTTCATTTTTTATTTGGTCTACCCAAACAGTATTTACAATATCATCCGCATAAATGGCGCTATTACCATGGTTCATAATTTTGCGAAGCACTGGTGTAAACGCAAAGTCCATTTTTATTCCTTCCGCCAGTTTTTTTTGATTTTTTATTTGTTTCAAAAAGGCAGATTTGGATTTGGTGAGCTCTTTTTTACCGGCGCCAAAGTTCATGACATCCTCGGCCAGCAAAGGGGTAAGATCTTCAAGGGGCTTGTCATACAAACAGACCTGTATTACAGTATTGTAAGCTTGGTCTAGTAGTTTTTGTTTGGCTTCGGTTAGTTTCATTATCAATTGATGCCGGCAACCCGGTAATACAGGTTATTCCTTGTCCTAGTCTGGAATAAATTAAGTTTCAGCCTTTACCTCGTGCAAAGAAAACAGGTGGTCTTGATTTTACAAGATTACTCCTTCTTTACTAATATACTTAAGATTTTGGAATAATGAGGAGGTATGAACAAAGATAGTAGCCTAACCAGGAGATAGCTTAGCTTTTCCTGCGAGTGGGTCGCACTGAAAACACAACAAGCCTTTGTTAAGACAAAGGCTTGTTGTGTTTATCCGTAGCCTCACCAGGAATCGAACCTGGATCTAAAGTTTAGGAAACTTCTATTCTATCCGTTGAACTATGAGGCCAAATATTTCAGTTGAAAAAATATCAGGGGGCACAAAAATAAGTATTTTTAATACGAACTCAGAAGCTCCCTTTTATTTTTTGATCTTTAGTTCTTCCCTGGTTTTTTTTGGTATCAGACTAGTCTCCATAACATTCTTTGGAAATTTTCTGAGAAGCAGTTGCAATTTGGGGTCTATATAGGTTTTGCAAAAAGGTTTTTCCGGATTTTTCTGATAGTAATTTTGATAGGACTCCGGGGACATTTTGAACTCTTCAAACCCATATACCTTCGTGATTAATTTATCATCAAACTCCTTTTGAAGGAGTTTTAAGATCTGCTCAGATTCTAGTTGCTGCTTCGAACTAAAGACATAAACAGCAGATCGGTATTTTGAACGCATAGAATGATTGGAAGTGCTTTTATGGGTATGAAGATGCACTTCTATAAGATCTTTTATAGAAATCCTTTCAGGGTTGAATTGCAGTAGTACCGCTTCACTAAATTCCACCGCGTCAGAAGCAGAAATCCAGCCCTGTTCTACATTTACAACACCCTTTAAATTTTGAAACACCGCTTCTGTGCACCAATGGCAACCTCCCCCCAGACCAATTTTATCAATTTTCATTAAACCTTTTTAGCATTTAAAATACTTTTACATCCTAATAAATTGATTCCAAACTACATACTTTGAATGTTTGAGGTGATTAAAATATCCCCACTTATTTAAGTAACTTTATGCGCCTTTTAAAGGGCAGATTATCCCGAATTATAAAATGGAATATAATAACGCTGTGCAATTTAATAATTCCTTTAGGAATGAAGCATATTTGATCTATCACTGTAAAATGGCAGTAGGCTCTTTTACCAAAGGGAAACTTTTTTTGCTGTTTTTTTTTCTGATAGGGTCGCTTTGCTGGTCACAGGACATAGAAATCAATGATTCAACCAAAACAACAAACCCTATAGAATCATTACTTATTGATCGTGATCTGAGAAACTGGTCCGTCAGACTTTTTGGGAATGTCAAGGGGCAATGGTTCAGATTGTCTAATGACAATGCCCGCCTTTCCTATATCCCGAATAACTTGTTCGGCATTGGGGTTGGAGTTGCTACCAGAAAGTTAATCCTGGATATTGCATTTAATTTGAAAGATAAGAGTTCTGAAAAGACCTTTCGATTTGACCTAAGAGGCGGATTTTTAGCAAAAAGTAATGTTTTCGATTTTTATTTTCAACGGTATAGGGGATTTAATATTGAAAATTCTATAAATAACTCCAGTATTTTCAGAGATGACATTGTATCTATAGCCCTTGGCATTGATTATTTATACCTTTTTAATTCAGGTGAATATTCATTAAACCTAATGAGATCTGGCCTAAGTGACCAAAAGCAAAATACATTTTCATTTGGTGTGGGAGGGTTTATTGTTTATAATCAATTGAACGCGGATAATTCTATTGTACCACAGGAGTTATATCCCATTTTTAATGAACAGGCAAGAATTATTGATTTCACAAATTACGGAATTGGTGTAATGGGTGGTTTGGTGAGCCTTATTAAACTTCCGTCAAACTTTTATTTTGGAATAAGTGCCAGGGCAGGTATTGGACTAACCATCAGAAATGTTGAAGCAGAGACGGTATCATATAACATTAGGAATCCTATGATTTATAAACTAAAGGCAACGGCGCTTTTTGGTTATAAATGGAGGCGTTTTTACAGCAATATTTCTTTGGCTGCCTCAACAAACAGATCTAGTCTGGGGTATGGAAATAATGGCGCATTTAATCTTTTAGATGGTAAGTTGGTAGTGGGTTATAGAATCAAGGCAAATAAAAAGCCTATTAATTAGTAGAGAGGGTAACTACATTATTAAAATCAGTTAATTTCTGTTTTACATTTTTCAAAGCTAAACGAAATATGGAAACGTCCATTTTTTGAGCCGGGGTATTATAGTTTGTGAATTTGGTCAGTTTCATATAAACAGGAGATAATTTTTTATTCCCCTTATACTTAACATTTATCTGCCATTTTCCAGGTGCAGAGCCATCAACAAAGAATTCTTCTGAGGAATACCCCATCGTTTTCTCTTCTTTAATTCGTTCAGCCGCATTCGCCAGAGAGTGTTCCCATATAAAATTATTTTTTTGAGGATTAACAAATTCCAAATCAAATTCTGCTTCGCTGTCATTCCATTCAAAAAACAACCTGGTTTCACCTTTGTTTTTAGTATAATTTTTGAATCCAACTATATTCGATTCTTCCATAAACCTGGTGCCATGGAGTACAAACAGGTTATTCATTTCTCCATCTATAACCTTTTGGATAGCTGAACTATCATTGGCGAAAATCCCTTCGTTCACCAAATATTGATAGCGGATATACATGTTGGCTGCATTTTTGTAATTCCCAAGAGCATAATAACTATTTGCCATATCCCTGTAGGATTGCAAATATTCCGGCCTTAAAACAAAAATCTTTTTGTACAGCTCTTTGGACTTAGTGTACTCTTCAGCATAATCCAAAGCAAACGCCATGGCTTTAGCATAAACAGGATTACTTTCCACAACTTCTATATTGTGCTCTAAAATTTGATCTGCAAAATATTTATCGCCGGCATCATGAAAAAACAGATAGGTGTCTATAATAAAATATGGGTCTTTTGCATATCTAGATATATATTTTTGATATACTTCTCTTGCAGCAGGCTTTGCTTTGCAGGAATATAGATCCCTCAAATAACTGGTAGCCTTACTACGGTCTTCAGCAATAGCATCATTATTATAAATATTATTTCGTAAGCGTGCCCTGTCATAACTTTTATTAGTATCAGAATCCGGTCTAACAGGAGAACTAATAGTATTTATTACCACTACCCCACCTCTGGCAATACTTCCGTATCTAACCCTGCCCGCTAAGCCTGAAATTATTGCTACCCGGTCTATATTCTCTACTGTTATAAAAGGAAGTTTTTTTAAGACCATCCCATCCAGATCATAAATTGCCGGGATTGCTCTACCTTGCAGTTGAGGTCCCCCTCCCCTAATATAAACTTCTCCTCCAAGGCTGTATACCCCTGCTGCTCTTCCCTTTAATGCGGTTATAACATCTATTGCTCCCGGGCTTAAATTTTTACCGTCCACTAATTTTATGGAATAGCCAACGCTCTTGGTATCCAGATAACCAAAGGCTGTACTCAGGATACTTTTATCAATTCCATATTGCAATCTTAGGTAATCCTGCTTCCAGGTGTTATTTTCTGCCACTACAACCTCCTTCAGCGTTTCTACGTTCATTTTCATTTCAATGTTCAATCTGGCAGTGACATCCTCCACTACGATTTCTACCTTTTGCATCCCGGTATAATTAAAGACCAAAACGTCAGATGGTTTGGCAGTAATTAAATATTTACCTTTTTCGTCAGTAAAAGTTTCTTTGGAACTGTTTAAAACCTGAACAGATACATTTTGTATAGGGGAGCTGCCAATAGTTACAATTCCCGAAATTTCATTCAGACTATTATTAGCATATAGCTGTAACGAAAAAAATATGGCGATTAGAATAAAAATCCTCTTCATAATACCTTCATTAATTGATTTGAGATCCCATATCTAAATATAATGAAAAATCAGCTATTATGCCAGAGTCGCCATATTTCCGGGTTATTTACTTTATACCATGATTTCACTTAATATTTCAAAATCTTCCTCGGCAAAGTAGTTTTCTTTGACAACATGCTCCCTGGTGGAAGGGGCCCATTCCATATTTTTCTGATATTGTTTTATTTCATTCTGATCCAGGGGATCCATTACCATTAAATAGATCCATTCATTATCCAATAAAGTTTTCAAATTTTCATTGGTCAATAGAATATTATTGATCCGGGCAATTGGTGCTTGTATAAGTACAGACAGACGAAGTGGCTGGTGGTACATTTCATTATCGGTTTGACGAACAGATTGAAGCGGCAGACCCATTTTCAGATCACCTCCATTGCCTTGTACAACTCCAAATTGGCCGGTTATATTCTGTGTTATCTTAGACCCACTACCAAAAAATTTACAATCAACTGTCGAGAAATAATAGTGATTGTTAATCCATTGGGTCACTACCATAGGGCCCTGCATGATGCCTTCCAATGCTTTGCCTGTTTCATCTAGTTCCCAATCGTATGAGTGAAGAAAACATCGGCCATTAAGGTTGTGGTTTTTGGTAAGCTCTCTGGGTGCCACAATGAATCCTGCATTTTTTGCCAAGCCCCATTCGGGCCTTGTTTCCGCCCAGTCATTGGCTTTTCTATTAGCCAAAGTAACACTGTCCATGTTAATTCCGAGCCTCTCTTTGCTGGCGGTTTGCTGTGCTTTAATTAAATCTGTCTTTAAATTATTTAATTGTTCGAGATGCGAATCCGGAATCCCAGAATCGAATATTGTGATTTCATCTGTAGTGGTATTGTGTTCCGCACCAATGAATATTGTGTCCTCGGGAATCCTAAGATCAAAGTTATCCCTCAATTCCTTTCTTACTTCAGTTAGGTTAGCCAATTTAGCAAGCATCCTGGCATTATGCCGGCCTGGACTTGCGGCACAGGCCCCACAGTCTAAACTGGAACCGAATGGATTGTTAGCGGAATGGCTTCCATGCCCTACAAAAAGAACCAAAGGTGCAAATTCTTTCCAACCCGTGAGTTCGAATGCGGATTTGACAATTGCCGTTTTTTCTTCCAAAGTAATTCCAGGGATGGGATCTTCTATACTGCCGGCTTTGTTGATTTCAGGTTCACAAATATTTTCGTGCGAGTTGGTGTTTATCTTATTCACACGATAGAAATATTCAGGAAATAAAGTCCGCAAAATTAAAGAGACCCCATAAAAGGCTCCTGATCCTTCAACATAACCAAAAGCAGAAGGGAGCATATTTTTCATCCGTTTCAGAAAATACTCACTGAATTGTAAAACTTCGTTTTTCCTTTTGAATTTCAATACTTCTTCAACCTTATTTTTCTGCGGAATATCTGAGACCTTGTAAGCTGAAGAGACAATAGGTGGGCATGATTTTCGGGTTAAGCCATCGTTCAAGTTCTCATAATCCATGGCAATCCCAAAAAACCCTGCATATCCAAAGGTCTCATACTTGCCTTTGACTTCCACGTGCCTTCGTATAGCCTCAGATCGGGTGTCTATGCAAAATACAAGTTGGGCATCGGGAATGTGCCCGGTATTTTCGGATGACTCTATAGTGCTTGTTTTATCTTCGAAGGTTTTCTTAAGCTGCTTCTGCCAGCTCTTTTCCCAGGCTTTCAACCAAATATAGGGAAGCTTTGATGTTGTTGACGTGGCATTGGCCTGATTGGATTTGGGCAAAATTTCAGCCTTTATATACCTGGCAATCCACAGGCGCACTGCCAGATAATCTTCCATCGTAATTGGGTATTGCCTTTGCCATGGGGAATTGGCTTCGGTTCGGTATTTAATATATCCAGTCCATCCGGGTAAAGCAGCAATGTGATACATAAAGATCTTTCGGTAATCCTTTTCAGGAAAGTCGTTTAAGACATTAGCGAGCGCTTCAGAGCTGGTTTCCGGGATTTCATTTAAAGCGGGCCTTCCGATTTCCACATCATACGTTGCCAACTGCCGCCATGCCTTATATAACCCTTCTTTCTTATTTGGCATTTCCCACTCGGCCAAACCTTCGTCCAAAAAGGCAGAGAGCCATTTTGCCATAATCCTGTCCAGATCATGGTTTACATTTTTTACTTTTTGGGATTCCATTTGCTGTAAATACGCTTCCGGAGATTCAGACATTCCGCTATCCCTAAGCAAGACATTCAGTTCATTTTTGTCGATCTCACCTTGTTCCCAAGCCTGCCGATACAACGAAGCTTCGGGAAATGCTCTTGTGCCCAAAAGTCTTTGTGCTTGCAGAGCTGCTTTTTCAAAAGGTGAATTTTCATAGCCCGACAATGGATTGGAAGTCACAAAAGCATACAGCGGCCAGGTTTTTCCAATAATTCCAGATGCGTCCTCGATACTTTTCAGAAAGTCTTTTTGGATCATAATTAGTTGGATTTATATAGTAAAATTGACTTTTTATTTGGTTGAGATACGTTCAATAGTTTTACGTATAGCCAGGGTACTTTCCGGTAAATGCCCAACTTCATAATGAAGAAACCTATTAAGAAGACAATACCGAACCCTATTTGAATCATTGAAAGCGGCAATGGCATGACAACCATAGGCATATCAGACATCAAGAAGGTAACACCGTTGTACATTAGCGCATAAACCCCTATTCCCAATACAAAAAGTATAGGTGGAAGAATAGCTTTCTGAAGTAGAGAGAGGCTTTGTTGCTTAACAATATTGTAAGTTGCCTGTCCTACCGTGATCGCCACGATAAGCGTTAGAAAGATCCCGCTGTCCAATTCCATTCCTTTACCAGTGAGTATAGTGAATAGAAAGGCACCCAGAATGCCAAAAATCAGCACTACGATGGCTTGCAGTGGTTTGATCCTTATCTGCAGCGGTTGTTGTGGCTTTGAATGTTTTATACCGTCCCCCGCAGAAAGGAACAAATAGGCTTTATAAAAACCATGCAGTATCAAATGCGCAACGGCTGCATTAAAAAAGCCGAGACCACATTGCATAATCATAAAACCCATTTGCGCAATAGTGGAACAGGCTAGTCTTTGTTTCATGTTTACCTGAAGGAGTTTGGTAAATTGAGCGATAATGGCGGTAAGCCCACCAATGATAAAGAGCAGTGTCATTACATCTGCGGCAAACAACAAGGTGGAAAACAAGGCCAGTAAGATTCCTGCGCCGTTTACAAACCCGGCATGCATTAGTGCCGATGCGGGAGTGGGTGCCGTCATTGCAGAAAGCAACCAGCGATGGAAAGGATACATCGCCGATTGGATTATGGCTGCTGTAATGATGCACAAAGCCGCCATAAAAGTTATGGTTTCCGGCAGAACATTCATGGCAGCAACTATACCGCTTACAGTGAACTCACCACTTTGAAAGGCCAGTAACAAAACGCCGGTACTTAGAAAAAACGTACCGGCCAGGAAGTACTTTTGTGCAAATTTTGAAGCTTCTCCGGCCTCTCCCCAATCGGAATCTATCCCGATCAACCTGGCCATAAAAAAGCCCATGACCAGCCAGGATAAAAGAAGTAGCAAAACATGTTCAGATACGACCAAGAGCATCACGGATGCGGTGAAAAATAAACATAGGCTCATGAAACGTTTATGATACCTGAATCCTTTAAGATAGTTACTGGCGTAACTGCTTACAATTGCACTAAAGAAAGTAACGGTAGTACAGATCAACATAGTGAAACCGTTAATCCGGAAAATACCTTTCCAATTCCATTCTTGAATATTGGGAAAATGAAACATAAGGTATACCAAATTACCTAAGAACAACGACCAAAGAACCAAAGTGACTATCCTGGGAAAATTCAGGTACTTGAATTTTTTACTTATTTCAGTCGAATTATTTATAACGTTCATTTTTAAATTTTAAGGATGTTAGCTTTTATCTAATTAGCATGAATTATTAAGCTTTAGCTGTCTTGTTTTAAAAAAGAAAGGAAGGGTTTCGAATACGCTATCATGAACACTATTCAGCAATGTGCATATTGACAAGTTTAATTTCTATAGTACTGTTGACCTCCAATTCAAACCCATCTCTGTGGGCCTTAAGCACTGCTTGCTCAATAATTTTCTTGGCATCTTTCAGTCGCCTTATGCGTTCTTCAGAATTCCTGTTGGTCCCTTGCTCCCCATGACTAAGGTTAAGTGATTTTACCGTGTGAAACTTAATCTTGTCATTGATTATCGAGAACAGTATATCTGCAGCTTCCGCAGGACTAAATCGACCGTCTATAAATGTTAAGTTTTCAGTCATTAGATTAGCTTTCGGCCGTTTCATTTTTTTGAGGTTGTTGCGCAACATTTCGCATATTCACAATAAATATGGCAAATAAAATAAAGCTGCAAAGCAATATCCTGTCCAGGAAAATGGAATCATTTAACCAGGACAAAACAATGAATACTATAAGCATTGCCATGCCTGTCATTGGTAATATTCTTGACTTTGATATATTCATTTCTTGTTATTTAAAATTATACTTCTGTTCAATCCAAATAACTCTAATCCTTCAGGGTTCAATACTTATATTCCCTTTTGATCAAGAGATAATCCTGATGTGGTTCTTAATACTATCAGTCTGCTATGGTAATTTCCAGAGTACCGTTTATTTTAAGTTTCTGTCCAAGATTTTTGTATGAATCAATAAACTCTTTTGCAACTTTCTTTTCATTCTCCAATTCCTTGATGCGTCCATCTAGCTGTTCCGTATTGAATCTGTGATTTCCGACCCAGAGTTGAAGTCTTTCTATTTTATGAAAGTTTATTTTTTGATCTAGAAGCGGCAATATCACATGAGAGGCTTCCATTGGCGTAAACTCTCCTTTTACTAGTTGAATACTTTGCTTGGTCTGTTTAGTTCTTACCAATTCTTGTGTTTCCATTGTACTAATTTTTAAGGTTAATAACATTTAAATTTTGTTTCTACTGCAAAGGTTAATTATTTTTATCATTAAATTTTATTTATATTTATTATATTATATATAAATTTTATTTATGCAATACACTTTACATCAACTGCAGATTTTTATGAAAATAGCTGAAATACAGAGTATTACAAAAGCATCTGAAGAGCTTCATTTGACACAGCCCGCAGTATCAATACAGCTTAAAAATTTTCAGGATCAGTTTCCAATTCCCCTGACAGAAGTTGTTGGCAGAAAACTTTACATCACTGATTTTGGAAAGGAAATAGCCGAAGCGGCCGAAAAAATTCTCAACGAGGTCTATGCTATCAATTACAAAACGTTAGCATACAAGGGAGAACTTTCAGGACGGCTCAAGATATCTGTGGTCTCTACCGGAAAATATGTGATGCCGTATTTTTTATCCGACTTTATGAAAAATAATGACGGCGTAGAGCTTAATATAGATGTCACCAATAAATCGAGGGTGGTTGAAAGTCTGGAATTGAATGAGGTAGATTTTGCGCTGGTTTCGGTCTTGCCAAAAAAACTAAAAGTTGAAAGGGTACAACTTATGCAGAACAAACTTTTTTTCGTCGCAAGTAGTCAACTGAAATTTAAAAAAACTCCAACCAAAAAAAAATTGTTCGAAGATCTTCCCCTAATTTATCGTGAGCAGGGATCGGCTACCAGAAATGCAATGGAAAATTTTATTGCCAAGAACAAATTTGCAGTGAGGAAAAAAATAGAGCTGACTTCAAATGAAGCAGTCAAACAAGCGGTAGTTTCGGGTCTGGGATGTTCCATCATGCCCTTAATAGGCATAAAGAATGAACTAAAAAACAAAGATTTGCAAATTATACCGGTTAAAGGTCTGCCTATAAGCACGTCCTGGAATCTTATATGGCTAAAATCAAAAAATTTATCGCCTGCAGCCATGGCCTTCCTTAACTTCCTATCTTCTGAAAAAGAAAAAATTATCGCAGAAAAATTTGCATGGATAGTTGACTACTAGTCTATTTTTTTCACCCTATAATTCCTGGTCCATTCAGTTGATTGGCCGGGTTGAATATTTATTTTAAAGAACAACTCCGGACAAATCACATGTTTCCATCCCCAAAGATTCACTTTATTTGTTTGAAAACTTCCGGATTCACTAATCGCAATTTTATCTTCAAGGTTTATTAATTGCCAGCTGGCATCTACATTTTCATTACCGGAGAGGTTGCTAAAATAGAATTGCTCTTCGGGGGTACCATTAAATTTTATTTCATTTAGCCCAATAGCTACTTTTAATTCAGGATTAACCGTTTCATCAAATAACCCGGGTTTTAGTTGAAATGGAAATTTTAATACATACTTGTTCCCAATTAAATCATTATTTATCGCGGTAAAATTGTGGACATATTCATCTGTATTTATATCCTTTTCACCCGTGTTTTGCAGATAATATTTTAGCATAAATCCACTTTCAGTTAATTGAATCTCTTTTTGCAATAAATACGCATAGCCATTGGTTACTTCTGATTTGCATCTTATCAAAATCCGATCAGATTCAGCACTTATTTGGAATTCGGCAGGTTTAATCTCGTAGTTTTTGCTAAACAGGTATTGACTTTTCTCTTTCTTCAACAAGCCTACTCCTATTTTGTGAAACCACCCCCCAATTTCAGTGTCTTCAAAACCTAATGCCTTATCAATTCCAAATTCATTATAAAATCCTTTCCCAAAAGAATCCTCGTTTTGACCATCCGTCCTTTCCACTGTGGTCAATTGAATATTTTGAAATTTTAGGTCCACAATTTTTCCAGTCCAGTCAAATCTTGAAAAATTATAGTTTTCCAAAGGAAGGTCAATCTTCATTTCCAGGTTTTTGTTCTTAAGAATATGTGTCATATTTAGAAAGCGGAATAGATTTTACCCAAATGAACTTATTTTAAGCATTAAATCAAATTCTGTTTAGTACTTAATGCAATTAAATTGTTGAAATACAAGCCACTCATTTTAGTAAAACATTTACTATACTATCACAAGACGATTCTGGCCCTGAGACTATATAAAAAAAGAGATGACTGCTCCTGATTAAGTGCCGGGTTTATTAAGAACTGTATATCCGGAGTAAGCGCAATTTTGGAGGAAAATTGAATCCTATAGAAGATTTCCCAGGTATACTGGTCGTCCAGGCCTTCACCAAAGGTAGTTTCATTTATCTGACCCCAGTTAAAGGCAATAGCTGCCAAATGACTCCCGGGTACTGGTTGATACCCAAGACCCATTGACAAAGAATTCTGCAATAAACCGCCTGCATCTTTTGTATAGGCATATCTGATGAATGGGAGGTAGGTTTCCTTTATATACTTCGTAGCCGATAAGACCAATCCCCAGCCATTTGGATCTCCGGTAGCTGAAGTCGCATCGCGCTGCCAGAGACTGAGATGTATATTATCTAGAAGCATATAATCCTTTGAGGAAGTAAGGCCAATCTCTGCATGTTTAAAATATTCATTAGTATTAAAAAAAGTATCAAAACCATTAAAAATATCAGAAGGATCTGAATTAATATCTCCCATCCCGGCAATTATGTAAACCTTTTTGCTTAGCCATCCCGCTAAGGCAAACCCAAGATAGCCATCGTTAGGAACATTGACAGCAGCCACCCCGGTGGAAAAGGTGAAATTAGAAAAGTGCATCCAGGGGCTGGCCAGGGCATAAACATCAAAAAAGTCCGTCACGTCCAGAAATCCTGCTACCAGAGCAATCCTTCCTTTTGCAAACCGCTGCCGCCAGTACAGATTCGTTGCCCGCCATCCGTCATTGCTAAATGGGGGAGAAATAAAACCAACATAGCCTGTATTGAAACCTAAACCCTGTGGGGGAATATTTCCATACTTATGGCGATGTTCCACTTTGAATATCAGAGCCCCACTGTTACCGGATTCTTTGCCTACCAGATTCCAGGATCCATAAAACTTCCATATACCGCTACTTGCATTATCCTGGCCTATATTGGAGTTCGAACCTACAAATAAACTGCTGTATTCCGTGGCAAATTCCAGACTCGTATTTTCCTTCACACTCTCCTTAAAACCGAAATAAGGTTCCAGGAAAGGAAATTCAAAAAACGGGCTCTTAACAGACTTATCAAGTTCCAACCGATTGTCTACCTGATCAGGGCCTCCCAGCTTTGGAAGGGAATCCTGTTCCCCTGTTTGGGCTATGGATAATTGGGAATGCAGGCCCAAAATTACCAGACACAGCAAGAACGGTTTCCAGTTTTGTGATTGGCAATGATCCCTTTTCCCTTTTTTCATGTTATTGAGCTTTGGCTTGTTGTTATGATAACTTTATCACCCCATGATCATAGGCAGCTTCGGACAATACGGGATGAAGTAATTTTTCTAAATAAGATACTTTTTTGAAAAATGTGTTTGAATTTCCAGATAATGCTTATTTAAATCTTACTTTATAATTTTCTCAAATTTACCTAGTTCCTTGTCAATACTCTGCTTAAAAGTGGCATCTGCATTATCTGCATCCTTAAGCACTTCCTGAAATTCTGATTGCATTTGTGCTGTAACAGGTCCCTCCGAATGATCGAGGATCCCGCTCATAAAGGACAATTTAAATAAAATGGTAGCAGGCAAATTGATGACCTCGGCCAAGGTACGACCGGTAGAAACATAAGCTCCCTCATAGCTATCTATAAGTTTAGCAATAACCTCTGCTTGTTTCTTCGCCTTATTATTGCCAGATGACTCTGCCATTTCGGTCACTTCTTTTTTCTTGGCAAGGGCCTCTATAACCTTCTGTGTTCTGGCTTCTGCCTGGTTATACATTTCCATCCAGAAATCAAATTTATCATCTGCATGTCTTTGGGTATAGGACTCTTTAGGATTCATGTAGATATTAAACTCCTGAGTTTCTGAAACCCCGTCAACGGTAAGTTTAACAGCATATTTTCCCGGAGGCACAATTGGAATTACGGTTGTTGCCGGTCTGCCAGGTACACGGCTAACCCCATTGATACGCATATCCCACACAAACTTATTCAAACCGGTATTAAAGTCACCTTCAGAACCAACATTCAACATCACGTCGTCTTTGGAGTAATTTCTGATTTCCTTACCATTTTTATCTAAAATAGCAATGGCTATATCTTTAGGCTCCTTCTCTAGTTTAAAATAGAAGGAAGGCCCTAATGGCTTAGGGTCACCGGCATCAATAAACTTACGTTTGCGCTCACCATTCACTTGTTTAAATGTTAACTCATAATAGGTTAGACCGGGGCGCATATTCTGAACAAAATAGTTCTTTTTCATTCCTGGGTCTCCGCCCGGCACATAATCCAACCACCAGTTATAGCCAAAACGGGTATGGTCTGAAACAGGGTAAAGATGTACAGCTTTTGAATCAAGCTCACTACTCTTTTCGCGCAATGGAGTAATATCATCCATAATCCAGAAACCGCGGCCATTGGTAGCTATTACAAGATCTGCATCCTTTATTTTTATATCAACCACTGGAACAGCCGGCAGGTTTGCTTTGAGTTTTTCCCAGGACTGGCCATCGTTCAAAGAATAATATGCTCCAGATTCTGTTCCAGCAAACAATAATCCCTTTCTTACCTTATCTTCTCGGATGGTACGTGTAATTTGATCCTGAGGAAAGTTAGCTGATAAATTCACCCATGTCTTACCATAATCAGTTGTTTTGAACATGTATGGCTTGTAATCATCGTAAGTGTTGAAATTTGAAAAAACCACATATGCTGTAGCTGCATCATGCGGAGAGGGCTCTAACTCATATACTTGAGAAAATTCCGGCAACAGGCCATCGGTGATGGATATATCTTCCCAGTTAGCGCCGCCGTCCCTGGTAATATAAATTTTACCATCGTCTGAGCCTGTCCAGATTACTCCTTTTTTTACAGGAGATTCATCCAATCGCTTTATTGTACTGTAAATCTCTTGCCCGAAATATTCAGACAGCCATGGTGTTCCGGTGATTTTTTGGCGCTCCATGAGATTGTTTGTAAGATCAGGACTAATTACCTCCCAATTAAGACCTTCGTCAGTAGATTTAAAAACTACATTACCTCCGAGGTATAGCGTTTTGTTATCATGTGGCGATAAGAAATATGCAAGATCCCAATTAAAACGATATTTAAGATCATAACCATTGAGACCAAATAAAGGCGACGGCCATACCGATCGTACTTCATTCTGTCCGGTGGCTAAATTATTGATGGTAAAGGGAGCGCCACTTCCCATAGGCGCACCACCTGAAATATTATAGACTATATTCAGATCATTGGGATTGGGAATTACACTGCTTATTTCACCATTGCCAATGATTGTGGTTTCATAACCAGAAATCCCTCCCCAACGTGAAGCACTGGGTACCTTATAAGCAAGTATGTCCTGACCACTTCCATAAACATTATATGGAAAATCATTGTCAACATTAACCCTGTAAAATTGGCTATTCTTTTGCGTGTACTGGCTGCTCCAGGTAATTCCTCCGGTCATGCTAACCTGACAGCCACCATCGTTGGTTCCAATCATCCGCTTTGGATCCCTGGGGCAAATCCAGATATCATGAAAATCATCTTTGATACCAGGATTTAAAACCCAGTTCTTCCCACCATCTTTTGTCATGAACATACGGTTATTCGGGCTCCATAATTCATTAGCATCATGTGGGCTGGCATAGATGTGACTGTAGTAAAATGGCCGACCTATAATTTGAAAAAAATCAGAAACAAACTCCCAATTTTCTCCCAAATCCTCAGAAACATAAAGGCCCGACTTGGTTTCAGAATCGATCAAAGCATAAACTTTTCGTGCATCGGCTGCTGACATGGTTATCCCGGCACGGCCACGACCGCCTTCGGGTAATCCTTCATTATAGGTAATCTCCTTCCAGGTATCACCCCCGTCTGTGGATTTCCAAAGACCTGAATCCGGTCCTCCGGTTTTTGGCCCCCATGCCTTGCGTTCAAATTCCCACATAACAGCAAAGAGTTCATCCGGGTTGGAAGGATTCATTACCAGGTCTATAACCCCGGCTTTATCACTTTTATAGAATACCTTTTCCCATGATTTGCCACCATCTTTAGTGCGGTATACCCCGCGTTCCTGATTAGGCCCGAATGCATGGCCAAAGGCACCGACAAAAACAATATCCGGATTTGTAGGATGCACACGTACCTGAGAGATATGGTGGGTTTCTTCAAGACCCAAATGAACCCAGGTCTTGCCATTGTCTTCTGTTTTATAAACCCCGTCGCCCCAACTAACGTTATTCCTCATTTGGGGTTCTCCCATTCCCACATAAGCGACATTGGGATTGGATTCTGAGAATTCCATGGCCCCGATGTTTCCGGATTTGAAGTAGGCATCGCCCACTGGCTCCCAGTAAGTCCCTGCATCTTCTGTTTTCCAAAGGCCATTGCTGGCGCCAAAGTAGAATGTATAAGGTTCAGTTGGATGTCCAAGCACTACGGAACCACGATTACCCACAATAGGACCTATAAATCGCCAATTCAAACCATTAGAAATTTCTACTTCCGCACGATCATTTGTTGGGGTATTCTGAGCCACTAAAGTTGAAATACACAATAAAAAAGTCAATAGGAAAATGCAAGATTTTTTCATACCAGTATCTTATTTTTAATTAAATATATTGAAATTTGGTAAACGGAGTCGTCATTCACTCTTCTGAAATGGTGAATTTTCATTGTCTATATGAAATTAAAAAGCCGTTAACAAATATATACAAACATTAGAAGCTTATTAAGCTTCCCATAATGAGACCGTGGTTTCCAGGTGAGGCATTGATACCGCCGGCCTGGTGGTTAGGCAGGTAGGTTCTCATCCAACTATTCTCAAAAAACCACTCCCTTTCGTGAATGGGCTCAAGTTATAGCGGATAATTAATCTCCTTAAATGAATATCGTAGCATCAGTTTGAGCATCCTCTTGCATTGGGTGGTCTTAAAATATTTTTCTCTTCGCATGGCATCCTTTTTGGAGAGGAAAAATTCACAAAATATCAATCGAAGTGGCAACCGTTTAGAGGTGCTTATGGTTCTGCCGGCGTTGTGGTCTTTTAATCTCTGCTTTATGTTAGTTGTAAAACCATGATAAAGCAACAAATCCTTTTCACTTTGCAAAACATATACACTATAGGGAAGTATCATCCCATAATATAAGACCTGAATCTGAAATTTTATTGCATGCAAAAAAACCCATGGAAGTACCATGGGCTTTAAACTATAGTGGCTATGAAGTAGAACTGCCGTTCACTACATAGCCATAAAGAGAGCTTGTCTCTGCTATATGGCTCACCCTCTCTGACTGGTAAAATCGAGAATACACTATTAAGTTGTTGATAGAAAAAATTTAAATTATTTGTTAACTTTTTTTTGTTGATAAAATCGTATTATACTTATTATCAAGGTTTTAACTATTTACCCCTGTAAACTTTATGATTTTTGTCATAGAATAGTTTTTCAGTTAATCTCAATTTTACCGCTCTTTACAAATCACCTAAAAAAATCATTCATGTCCGTTAAAAGTATTCCCTCTAAAAGAAAAACTTATTCTAAGGAAGAAGCCTATCAGTCTAGCTTAAACTATTTTGATGGAGACGATCTCGCCGCCACAGTATGGATTAATAAGTATGCCCTAAAAGATTCTGAGGGAAATCTCTATGAGATTAATCCCAATGATATGCATAGAAGGATTGCCAAAGAAATAGCGCGTGTGGAGCAAAAGTATCCTAATCCCCTTACCGAAATTGAGATTTTTGATCTGATCAAAAGCTTTAAATATATTGTACCTCAAGGAAGTCCTATGGCAGGTATAGGGAATCCTTTTCAAATAGCTTCTTTGTCTAACTGTTTTGTGATTGGGAATGAAGGCGCTTCCGATTCCTATGGAGGAATAATGAAAATTGACCAGGAACAAGTACAATTAATGAAACGACGAGGAGGTGTTGGACATGACCTGTCCCATATCCGACCAAAAGGATCAGCCGTCAAAAATTCAGCTTTAACGTCAACCGGCCTGGTGCCATTTATGGAGCGTTATTCCAATTCTACACGTGAGGTAGCACAAGATGGTCGCAGGGGAGCCTTAATGTTGTCGGTTTCAATTAACCATCCTGACGCGGAAGATTTTATCGATGCCAAAATGGAGCAAGGTAAAGTTACGGGGGCGAATGTATCTGTTCGGATCGATGATAATTTTATGAAAGCCGTGGAAAGCAACGAGTCTTATATCCAAAAGTTCCCTGTTCATAGCGATACGCCAAAAGTTTCAAAAGCCATTGATGCCAAAACCTTATGGGATAAAATTGTACATAATGCATGGCAATCTGCAGAACCTGGAATCCTGTTCTGGGATACCATTATCAAAGAGTCGGTACCCGATTGTTATGCCGACCAAGGTTATAATACAGTCTCTACTAACCCTTGTGGGGAAATCCCGCTATGCCCATATGATTCTTGCAGGTTATTGGCCATCAACTTATTCTCTTACGTAGAAGACCCTTTCACAAGTACTGCAAACTTTAACTTTACCTTATTTAAAAAACATATTGCTGCAGCACAACGTATCATGGACGATATCATTGACCTGGAACTTGAAAAGATAGAGTGTATTCTGGATAAAATAAAATCGGATCCGGAATTAGAGGAAACCAAGGCTGTAGAGGTACGATTATGGGAAAATATCAAAGAGAAAGCGATAAAGGGCAGGCGTACAGGAATTGGTATTACCGCCGAAGGTGATATGCTGGCAGCATTGGGGTTAAGATATGGCAGTCAAGAAGCGAATGAATTTTCTATTAAAGTTCATAAAACAATTGCCTTAGAAGCGTACAGGGCATCCGTTAACACCGCAAAAGAGCGTGGAGCCTTTGAAATTTTCGATGCTGACAGGGAAAAAGAAAACCCTTTTATTCTTCGACTAAAAGAGGCAGATGAAAAATTATATTATGAAATGCTGGAATACGGACGAAGGAATATTGCCCTATTGACCATTGCTCCAACAGGTACAACAAGTTTAATGACCCAAACTACTTCAGGTATTGAGCCGGTATTCCTCCCCGTTTATAAACGCAGGAGAAAAGTTAATCCGAATGAGAAGGACACCAATGTCACTTTTGTGGATGAAGTGGGTGATTCCTGGGAAGAATACGTAGTATTTCATTATAGGTTTAAACAGTGGATGAAAGTTAATGGACTGGATACCAAAAAAGCATACAACCAGGAGGAACTCAATAAAATTGTGGCTAAATCCCCTTATTATAAAGCTACTTCAAATGATGTAGATTGGTTGAGTAAAGTTCGTTTACAAGGTGCAGTTCAGAAATGGGTAGATCATTCTATAAGTGTAACCATAAATCTTCCCAATGACGCCTCCGAAGAATTGGTAGGTAAGTTGTATATGGAAGCATGGAAGGTTGGCTGCAAAGGAGTCACAGTCTATCGTGATGGTTCAAGATCAGGAGTTTTGATATCCAATGAAGGTGAAACTGAAGAGACGCTTACTGCTTTCCCAACCAAACGACCTCAGGTCCTGGTAGCAGATGTAGTAAATTTTCAAAATAATAAAGAAAAATGGATTGCTTTTATTGGTCTCATTGATAACCAACCGTATGAAATTTTTACAGGATTGGCCGATGATGAAGACGGTATTTTAATCCCACGTTGGGTAGATGACGGGGTGATCATAAAGAACAGAGATGAAGATGGGAGTTCTCGCTATGATTTTCAATACAAAAACAAAAGAGGTTATAAAACAACTATTGAAGGCCTGTCACACAAGTTCAATCCTGAATATTGGAATTACGCTAAACTTATTTCCGGCACATTAAGGCATGGAATGCCCATAGTAAAAGTGGTTGACCTTATCAGCAGTCTTCATCTGGAAGGTGAATCACTAAATACCTGGAAAAATGGGGTCACACGGGCTTTAAAAAGATATATTACCGATGGTACCGAAGTAAATGGGCAAAAATGCGATAATTGCAGATCCACTAATTTAATATACCAGGAAGGATGTCTGACTTGTAAAGATTGTGGTTCCTCGAAATGTGGATAAAAATTTATTCCCACTTTCCTATAAGGTATCTGAGCAGTACGCCAAAATAAAAAAAGAGAGGTACTATCTCATATTACAAAGAGAAGGGTAGAATCCAGGAATACTCATATGTACGAACTTTCAATTGAAATGGAAATAACGACTATTGTATCTTTCCCTTGGCAACCCTTCAACTACCAAATAAAAAAACGAGGGCAAATGCCCTCGTTTTAAAATATTCTGATGTAATTCACTAAAAGCGGTATCCCACTCCTAGTTGAAAACCTTTAGTTTTTAAGGATACGTCTCCTGAAAAATCAGGGTCTACGCCAACATCTGAAATGTTAGACAATCCCAGGTTGTAACGTGCATCTACAAAAAAGCCTCCGGCTAGTTCATAGGCAGCTCCAAAGTTAACTCCAAAATTACTTGATTTTAAACCGTCGGTACCTCCTTCGGCATCCAATAGAAATCCTATTTGAGGTCCCGCTTGAACGTTTAATCCTTCTAAAATGTAATACTTAAGCATCACAGGAATATTCAAATAACTGATATCTGCATCCTTGGCTCCTTCCATTGAATAAAGAACTTCAGGTTGCACATGAAATTTTTCAGAAAATCCGATATCCGCCAAAGCACCTACATAAAAGCTGGTAGCTCCATCTGGGGTTACACCTCCAAAATCCGTTGAAAATTTTAAATTGGAAAAATTGGCACCGGCCTTAACTCCAAAGTGTAATTCCTGACCTTGAACATTCAATGCAAAAACGCCTGAGATCATTAATAAAATTAAAAGTTTTTTCATCGTTACTATGTTTAGTTTTTATTAAATGAAACAATTAAACGAGAAAACACTGTAATTAGTATAAGAGGAGAATTATAGTTTTAATTTGCAGCAGTATAGATATTTGCAATCTACAAGCAACTAATTCATTCAAATTGGGATAATTAATCTAGCCTATACTTTCTAAGTTTAATATATATCTTTTATGTTTAAGAATTAATCAGCATCAATTACCAAGATGGATTGTACTTAAATAACTACCCTTATTTAAATGCCATACTTTTAGGCTTCTTCCGTCGTTTGCCAAATCGAACACTGAGGGATATACTTCTTGCCCAGAATTTTCTCATGAAAAAAGCCACTCACTTTCGTGAATGGCTTTGATTATCTTGAATAGTTGACTTTTAGAAGTGTCTCTCGAATTATTAGTTTCAACATTCTCTTCCCTTGGGTAGTTTTGAAATAGGATTCCCGACGAATAGCGTCTTTTTTACTTAGAAAAAACTCACAATAGATTATCTTAAGAGGCCTTCTTTTAGAAGTGCTTATAGTTTTTCCGGCATTATGATTTCGTATTCTTTGTTCCAGGTTGGTTGTAAATCCATGATAAAGTAGAAGGTCCCTTTGGCTTTGAAGGACATAAACGCAGTAAGGAAGAATCATGCCCTTAAAATAGCTCCTATCAATGCATTCTATATGCATGAAGTGAAAAAACCCATGCATTATGCATGGGTTTTGTTATTGATGGCTATGAAGTAGAACAAAGTTCACTACATAGCCTTAAAGCGAGCTTGTCTCTGCTTTATGGCTCCCCCTGCTGTACTATTCTCGAACCCGGCCGAGCGCCCACCGAAGGTCCGGTGGACCTTTGATAGCGAGGAGCGAGACGCTGCGCTGGCCAAATTCTTGTGCTCATCCTATTTTCAGGAAGACCTTAAGAAACTCTATGATCTGGTAGACTATGCAGATCTTCAAAGATCAGAGAGTCATAGTGGTCATGCGTAATTAGATCCCATAGTAGTATTGAATATACCCAGATACAATAAGACAGTATAAATAAATCTCTATATTTATAAAAACCAACCATTATATCAGTGATAAAATTCTTCCGTAAAATCCGTCAGCAACTACTTAAAGAAAATAAAACTGGAAAGTATCTTAAATACGGCATTGGGGAGATTTTCCTCGTAGTTATAGGAATTTTAATTGCTTTACAGATCAATAATTGGAATGAGGAACAAAAAGAAAGAGTCAAAGAAAGGGAAGTATTGGAAGATATTATGAATAATTTGAATCGCAACAATGAGTTAATCCGAAACTCCCTCATGAGTATTAACAAAATGGATAAGTCTTCTGATATTGTTATGTCAGTTATTCGCAATAAAAAACAATATTCTGACACTTTGGATTCACATTTTTTTGAAAGCACGAGATCAGGTGGATTACTTTTTCCTCTTAGTACAGAGGGTTACGAATCACTGAAGAATGTGGGATTCGATATTATTCGGTCACGTGCATTGAAGGATAAAATACTAGAAATATTTGAGATTTCTTACAAAACGATTAAGCAAAGAACACAATTTGCCACTGCTAAGAGTGTTGAATCTTCCAATTATATAAGTACACTTTTCAGAAGCGAATTGCGCGATCGATTTATTCCAATGAACTATGATCAATTATTGAATGACGCCCGTTATTACTCTTTTTTGGTAGACCTTAAAGAAAATCAGAGGGCATTTTATATAAGTACTGTTTTAGATTGTTTATCCCAAAGTGAAGAACTGATTCAATTAATTAAAGATGAATTAAAATATCAATAATTGATAAATAAAATTATTTGTTGAGGTAGAATGGGACAATGAAAAGGAGTCAAATAAAAAACATTCCGTAAGCACCCCAGAAACACACTTATTTTATAATTATGAGATAAAATATGGGATAAAACATATTTTTTAAAAACAAAAAACCTAGTAAATATAATATTTACCAGGCTTTATCTGCTCCCCCTCTTGGGCTTCCCGCAGCGGCGGGATAAACTTCTCGCCCAACTTTGCTCATGAAAAAAGCCACTCACTTTCGTGAATGGCTTCGGTGTTGCGATGAAGTGAGCTTCGCTCTACTTCGGCGCTCCCCCTCTTGGGCTCGAACCAAGGACCCTCTGATTAACAGTCAGATGCTCTA
>CBDUGN010000027.1:0-26388 GCA_965366915.1 uncultured Eudoraea sp.
TGGAGCATCACATATTTACCATCTTGGAGGTTCAACACTTAGTAATATGAACCCAAAAAAAACCTATTTAAATTTTAGAAACTCTCTTTACTCTATAACTAAAAATCTTCCCCGCAAAAAAGCATTTCCCATAATTTTTGTGCGTTTACTTTTGGACGGCATCGCTGCTATTCGATTTATTTTGCAGCTTAAACCAGCTCACTGCGTGGCAGTTATTAGGGCCCATTTAAGCTTTTATAGACATTTTGGTAAAATGTACAGGAAAAGGGAAAAAGCCAATTTTATCACAATGTACTATGTAACAAAGTCCATAGTATGGTCCTATTTCGTAGATCATGTAAAGAATTTTAACATTTTAGTAAAAGATTAACTAATTTTGAAAATTAAAGGAAATCAAATGTCATAATTTTACCTTGTATTAGGTGAAAGATGATTTAAACAAATAATTAATTTTACATAAACATTATTATGAAAAAACTTATTCTAGGCTTTTTAGGAATGGCGGTTCTATTATCCTCTTGCGTATCGCAAAAGAAATATGCCGAATTGGAAACTAAACAAAAAGAAACACAGGATCTGTTAAACTCTGCAACAGTTAAATTGAATTCATGTCTTGAAGAAAAGGCAACTGCAGATGCAAGATTACAAACTTTAGAAGACCAAAATGCATTTCTGAAAGCAAACAATCAGGAACTTATTAATAATATGGGTAACTTAACGACCCTAACAACTAAGGGCGCAGAAAACCTTGAGAAATCTTTGGAAAGCCTTCAGGAAAAAGATCTTACTATACGTAAGTTACAAAACGCCATAACCAGGAGAGATTCTGTTAACCTGGCATTGGTTCAAAGTTTAAAAGGAGTACTTGGCAACCTGGATGATGAAGATATAGAAATCAGTGTTGAGAAGGGCGTAGTTTTTGTTTCAATATCTGACAAATTATTATTCAGTAGTGGTAGTTATAATCTTACCGCAAGAGCTAAAGAAGTCTTAGGCAAAGTTGCTAAAGTTGTTAACAACAAACCCGATTTTGAATTTATGGTTGAAGGACATACTGATGATGTGCCTTACAGAAAAGGTGTTTTGTTAGACAATTGGGATTTAAGTGTTAAAAGATCAACTGCCGTTGTGCGTGTTTTACAGAACGACTATGGTGTAGATCCCAAAAGAATGACAGCTGCAGGGAGAGCAGAATATATTCCACTTTCTCCAACGGATAAGGCTAAGAACAGAAGAACAAGAATCGTTGTTCTTCCCAAAATTGATCAGTTCTATAGTATGATCGAGGAAGGCATGAAAGATCCTGCCATCAACGACTAATCTTTGAATAATCTCAAAAAAAACCGCGGTTAATAACCGCGGTTTTTTTATAGTACAATATCCGGATCTCCTTTCCCCACCCGAAGTATTTCTGGTTCTTCTCCTGACAAATCAATAACCGTGGAGCCTAAATTACCTCCATACCCTCCGTCAACTACTACATCTACCAAATTATGCCATTTTTCAAAGATCAATTCAGGATCTGTAGTATATTCTAAAAGCTCATCTTCATCCCTAATGGACGTGGATATAATGGGATTACCCAGGCCCTTTACCAGAGCCCGTGCAATATTATTATCCGGAACCCTTATCCCTACCGTCTTTCTTTTCTTAAATACCTTAGGCAATTTACTACTGCCGGGCAACACAAAAGTATAAGGCCCGGGAAGGGCCCGTTTAAGAATCTTAAATGTAGGTGTATCTAGTTGCCTGACATAATCTGAAAGATTGCTAAGATCTGCGCAAACAAATGACCAGTAAGCCTTTTCCAGCTTAATTCCCTTTATTCGGGCAATTTTTTCCATGGCCTTTGTATTGGTAATATCGCAACCCAGGCCATAAACTGTATCTGTTGGGTATATGATTAAACCTCCTTTTTGTAGGATAGATACAACCTTGTCTATTTCCTTTGGATTAGGATTCTGCTCGTATATCTTAATGAATTTAGCCATTTTTCTTATTAGATATTTTGAGGAATCATAATTATTCTTTGCAGATAACAAATAGGAATTCTATTTAACCTGATAAACCCTTACATATTCCACCTCCATAACTGCCGGAAAAATGCCATTATCAATACCTTCTAATCCTCCCCAATCGCCTCCAACAGCAATATTCATTAAAAAATAGAATGATCCTGAAAAAGGCCAATTCTCTGCATTGGAAACAGCCGGACGAGGAAATATAAGCTTAATATTATCAATATCGTCTATATAGAATTTCAGGTACTTGTCTGTCCATAGAATTCCATAATTATGAAATTCTTCTTCTATAGTCTCCAGTAAAACCGGTCCGGAAGTTACTTGGGTTCCATCTTTATGATTATTAGCAACACTATGAATAGAGAAATGGGTATAGTTGGGTTCAAAACTAACGTACTCCATAATATCTATTTCCCCGCATTCTGGCCATCCAGCCGTATGAATAGAACTACCCAACATCCACAAGGCTGGCCAAAGACCGTTGCCCCTATGTTCAGGAATTTTTGCCCTTATCTCCATCCTGCCATAGGTGAAATTGGTTGTGCTATTTAACCTTGCCGAAGTGTAACCAACTGTGCCAGGAGCTAATTCTGTTTTCTTTGCTATTATTTTAAGTGTTCCCTCGCTAACCAAAACATTTTCGTCTTCCGTATAATTCTGAAGTTCATTATTGCCCCAACCGTGAGCGCCTGTCTCAGAAACCCAATTTTCCTTAGATAACGAATCTCCATCAAATTCGTCCTGCCAAACCAAAACAGCCTTATCCCAATAGTCTGGTGCATTAACATCTGACAAACTATTGACATCTATAGGTCCGGTTAAATCACCTTCCTGATCTTCTTGCGGACTGCTCTTGCTGCATCCAATTAGTAAAACTGTAAAAAGGAATATGAACTTCTTATACATTGAGTAAATTAATTTAAAATACGATCCAAATATAATATGAAATAATCACGCTATGGTAATTATAGCTTCAATTGGACAAATCCTCCCTATAAATTAATCAATAATTGTATTTTGACTAATCATCAATTATTTCAAGTTTTGCAAATCGAAGTAGCAACTTTTTTACATCTCCTTTCTCAAATTTTATTTCCGCTTTCTTGTCGTTGCCTGCTCCTTCAATACGCAATACTTTGCCCCGGCCAAAACGTGTATGATTTACCAGAGTGCCTTCTGAAAGATTTAGATCCATCTGACTACCATTTCCTATAGGTTTCGCTAATTCAGGTTTAAGTTTTCTTAGTCTTCTTAATTGATTCTCATTTGGCTTTCTAACCCCGGGCGGAACACCATTTTCCGGTTTTGTCTTTCTAAGTTTCGACTTATCAATATCTCCAAAAATATCGGTATTAATTAGGGGCTTATATTGATAAGTATCTACAGGAGTAAGGTTCTCTATGAATCTATCCTCAATTTCTTCAATGAAACGACTGGGTTCGGCATCAATTAATTTACCCCAGCGATATCTGTTTTGCGTGTAGGTTAAATAAGCCTGCTCCTCAGCTCGGGTTAAAGCGACATAAAATAACCTGCGTTCTTCTTCCAATTCACTTCTTGTATTCATACTCATGGCAGATGGGAAAAGATCCTCTTCCATTCCAACTATATACACAAAAGGAAACTCCAATCCTTTTGCAAGGTGAATGGTCATTAGAGCAACACGATCATCATCACCGGTGTCTTTATCCAAATCCGTGGCCAGTGCTACATCTTCCAGAAACTCAGTTAAATCTCCTTTTGCATCTGCCAGTTCCTTTTGCCCTTCCACAAAGTCTTTGATCCCATTTAATAATTCCTCTATATTCTCCATTCGGGCAATACCTTCCGGTGTGCCATCTTTCTTGAACTCAAGGAGTATCCCCGTTTTTCTGGCCACATGCTCGGCCAGGGTAAAAGCATCTGCACTCTCATTCATTATTTGAAAACTCTTAATCATATTGGTGAAATCTTCGAGTTTTCTTTTTGTGCCCGTATTGATTTTTAGATCAATTTTATCTAAATTCTCCATTACTTCAAATATGGATTTTGAGTAATGGTTTGCCGCAACTGTAAGTCTATCTACTGTGGTTTGTCCAATTCCACGTGTGGGGAAATTTATAACTCTTTTTAAAGCTTCTTCATCCTTTGGATTGATTACAAGCCTAAGGTATGACAACAAGTCTTTGATTTCTTTTCTTTGATAAAAGGAAAGACCCCCATAAATCCTATAAGGAATATCTCTTTTACGCAAGGCATCTTCTATACCACGCGATTGGGAATTTGTCCGATAAAGTACTGCAAAATCGCTATTTAATCGTTGGTTTTGCATTTTGTTTTCAAAAATTGAACCTGCCACATATCTTCCTTCCTCGGCATCAGTGATGCTTCTGTGAAGTTTTATTTTCGCGCCCTCTTCGTTTGCGGTCCATACTACTTTTTCCAGTTGATTCTTATTGTTTGCAATAATAGAATTTGCAGCATTGACTATATTTTTGGTTGATCGGTAATTTTGCTCTAACCTATAAACCCCAACATCGTCATAATCTCTCTGAAAGTTCAGGATATTAGTGATGTTTGCCCCTCTGAATGAGTATATACTCTGGGCATCATCACCCACAACACAAATATTTTGAAACCGGTCGGCAAGGGCTTTTACAATCAAATACTGCGAGTGGTTTGTATCCTGATACTCATCTACCAGAATATATCGGAACCGCTCCTGATATTTCATTAAAACTTCTGGAAATCGGCTTAATAATTCATTGGTGCGTAAAAGTAAATCATCAAAATCCATTGCACCGGCTTTAAAACAACGGTCCACATAGTTTTGGTAAATATCCCCTAATCTGGGCCTCTTGGCCATGGCATCCGCCTCCATTAATTCAGGGTTTTGGAAATAGGCTTTTACAGTAATTAAGCTGTTTTTATAGGATGAAATACGATTTTGAATCTGTTTGTATTTATAAATATCCTTATCTAATCCCATCTCTTTAATTATCGATGAAATTAAACGCTGTGAATCTTGCGTATCATAAATGGTATAATTGCTTGGGTAACCCAATTTATCGCCATCATACCGAAGCAAACGGGCAAAAATGGAGTGAAATGTGCCCATCCATAAATTCTTCGTCTCAGAGCCTCCAACAATACTTGCGATTCTCTTTTTCATTTCCCTGGCAGCCTTATTTGTAAATGTGAGTGCCAGAATATTAAAAGGATCAACACCTTGCCCCATTAAATGAGCAATTCTGTAGGTAAGAACCCTGGTTTTACCTGATCCTGCCCCTGCAATAACCATTAGGGGCCCCTCCTTGTGTAAAACAGGGCCTTTTTGAGCATCATTTAATTCATCCAGAAATGTATTCAATCCATTGTTATTTTATGATGTGAATTTAGCCATAATTAACCTCATGAAAAAGTGACGAACCATTATTTATGAACTTTGACTTCGTATTTTAGAAAATTGGAATATATTTAGAAATTCTATTCAACTATATGTCAAAAATTTTCTTTTATTGTCTCCTAACTATCCTTCATTTAGGATTTTCACCAGTGCTATCACAAATTAAAGAATCCGGACCAATCATTACAGGGTATGGGGAGGTTTGGCAAATACAGAATCCCGATTTCAAAACAAATCCGGCAAAAGAGTACAAGGTAGTTTTTGATGTTATGAATACCTCCGAATCACCCGATAAATTAAATAGAAGTATTGAAACAGCCGCTCGCTTTCTAAATATGCACGCTCAGAGTGGTGTGCCTCGTTCAAATCTCAAAGTTGCCCTCGTAGTTCACAATAAAGCCTCAAAAGACCTACTGAAAAATTCTGAATATAAAAGTCGGTACTATACGGACAATCCCAATGAAGAATTAATACAAAAGCTTTTAGATGCCGGTACTGAAGTTATATTTTGTGGTCAATCCTCACTTTCACGTAATGTTCCTGTTTCGGAGACCATTGATGGTGTTGAGTTGGCTTTATCCGCCATGACGGCTTTAATTCAGCTTCAGGATGATGGTTTTCAACTAATAAAATTTTAATACTATGAAAAAATTAATTTCAATATTATTTCTTCTTGTCGGAACAACAGTACTCGCCCAGGGAACAGATTTGTCCAATGATTATCAGCTTATAGAAGGCAAGGTTGTCAAGTGGAGAAGAGAATTACACCAAACCCCGGAATTGTCCAATCGGGAATTCAAGACTGCTGAAAAGATAGCTGCACATTTAAATTCATTAGGTATAGCTGTGCAAACCGGAATAGCTCATACCGGGGTTGTTGGTATTCTGAAAGGAGATCAGCCGGGTAAGGTTGTTGCCTTAAGGGCAGATATTGATGCTCTACCCGTAACTGAGCGTAATGATCTTGCATTTAAATCTACAGTTACGGCGGAATTTCTTGGAGAGCAGGTTGGTGTTATGCATGCCTGCGGACATGATACACATACGTCTATTTTAATGGGCGTAGCAGAGGTTTTATCCAAAAATAAAGACAAGATAAAAGGCACGGTAAAGTTTATTTTTCAACCTGCAGAAGAAGGAGCCCCTCCCGGGGAAGAAGGCGGGGCGCTTATGATGATTAAGGAAGGTGTGTTAAAAACCCCGGATGTAGATGCAATTTTCGGATTACATATTAAATCCGAAATTCCAGTAGGTGTCATTCGATATAAGTCAGGGGGCACGATGGCCGCTGCACAGCGTTTTGTTATTAATGTTAAAGGAAAACAAAGTCATGGTTCACAACCATGGCTAGGTATTGATCCTATTCTTATTAGCGCCAAAATAATTGATGGTTTGCAGACAATCATTAGCAGAGAATCCGATCTTACTAATGAAGCGGCTGTTATCTCAGTTGGTAAAATTAAAAGTGGGGTTCGGTTTAATATTATTCCGGAGAGTGCTGAACTCACAGGCACGATCCGTACTCTGGACTACGACATGCAAAAAATGATCAATCGCAGAATGGAGGAAATGGTACCTGCAATTGCTAAAGCTTATGGCGGTGATGCTACCATAGAGATTCAAACTATGACCGCCATTACCTATAATGATCCGGATCTGGTAGTTAAAATGTTGCCTACCATGCAACGCGTTGGTGGAAAGGAAAATATTCAAATTCAAAAGGCTATTACAGGCGCAGAAGATTTTTCTTATTTCCAGGAGAAGGTCCCCGGGTTTTTCTTTTTTTTAGGTGGGATGGCACCTGGTACCACAGAGTCATTCCCGCATCATACGCCCGATTTTATAATTGATGACAGCGGATTGATTTTGGGTGTAAAAACACTTACTGAAATGAGCCTTGATTACCTGAATATGGATGATTGAATTGAATTTGGTTAAATAAGAGATAAAATTAATTTAGCGAGGTAAATTGGCACACGTTTAAATAAACTATTTTTGTGTCTCATTTAAATAAAGGTAAATATTCCTGTTTTTTTAATTAATCAATAATACCCATGAATAGAATTACTTTATCAATACTCTTTTTGTTTTTACTCGGAAGTACTTTGCACGCTCAAAATAAGAAAGAGCTCATAGCCCAGGTTAACAGTTTGAATGTGGAATTGGAAGGTGTAAAGGCTGAACTTTTAGAATCCAAAAAAAATGAAAAAATAAGCCAGGCCAGAGCAGATTCCTTTGAAAGCCAGTTAAAAGGTCTGGAAGAAAACAATGCTGTATTATTAGAAAATCTAAATAACTTTACCGGACAAGCCAGTCAAAGACAGGACAAGCTTAGCGGTGTCATGGAGGCTCTGAGAAAGAAAGAAGGGGAGTTGAAATTTATTAATGATGCTCTAACTAGCAATGATTCAATTTCACTGCTTGTCCTTACAAATTTTAAGCAAACACTGGGTGAGAATGCTAATATTAAAGTTGAAAGTGGTGCTGTCACAGTAATCATTGATAATTCTACTTTGTTTGGCGCTAATCCCAATAGTGCTATACTTGAAGGGTCAGCTTCCGATATGCTGAACAAGATAGCTGGTGTAATTAAAGCAAATCCTGAGATGGCTGTAACCCTTGAATTCCATACAGACGATGCAAATAGTTGGGAAAATGTATATTCAAAGGCCGCTCCTGTAGCCGCAATTATTGGTAATACTACTGATGTAGAACCAGAAAGAATCGCAGTTTCAAGAAAAACTGACTTGGTTAAATCGTTGCATATCAGGCTTCATCCTAACTTTAATTTGTTTTACCTTAGGCTAAGACAAAATATGAAGAAATGAAAGAAGATATGTTCAAATACCATTATAGTGGTACTTTCTTAAAGAGTAAAATATGAGCTATAATTTTTTGAATATTCTAACGTTCTACATCCATAAACCAAACTAAATTACCAAAACATGACTGGGGACGGAATTTTTCAACTTTTCGCATTTTTATTACCTGCCGTGGTTACCGGAGCCGTGGCTTTTTATTTCTTTAGATTACATACCAGAAACGAGGAAGGTCGCAGAAGATTTTTACTTCACAAAGATTCACAAAAAAATGCCATGCCTATACGCTTGCAGGCCTATGAACGTATGGCACTGTTTTTAGAACGTATCTCAATACCAAGTCTTGTGGTAAGAGTAAGACCCAAATCTGCCGATAAAAATGCATATGAGCAATTATTGATCCGAACAATTGAAAACGAATTCGATCACAATTTATCCCAACAGATCTATATGAGTGATGATTGTTGGAATATTATAAAGGCTGCTAAAAATGCTACCATTCAATCTATAAGAAAAGCTGGGATGTCTGAATCCGACTCTGCTGATAAGCTGCGTGAAGACATTCTAAATGAAACTATGGAAAAACAATCTCCTTCTGCAACGGCACTTGCCTTTGTAAAAAAGGAAATTGGAGAAATCTGGTAAATTTTAGGAAGGAAGATAAATTATTGTTCCGGTTCAAAAGCACTTAGCTCCACATTTTTAGTTCTTGCAAACTCATAGCCCTTTTCCCACCAGGAGGTCATTTTCTCTTTATCGAATATTAATGAATTTGTTGTTAATACGGTTGGCGTATAATAGAAATTGATTATTGCATTATTGTTATTGGCGACGAACTTTCCAATTCGGATATTCTGGCGTTCAATTCTATCTAACATAAATGCAAACATACTGGTCAGGAGCGAAAATGCATTCTTAGAGGGCATTCTGTTAAAATGAGTCACTTCTGTATGCAAAATAATTGCATCTACCTCTGTGGCCCCTCTCATAATGGCCTCTTCAATAGGGACCATACTTCCAAGTCCCCCATCAGCATATTCGCAACCTCCTTTTCGAACCAGACTCATAAAAGGTGTATAATTGCATGAAATCCAAATCCATTCACAAAAATCCTCATACTCAAAATCCTTAATGGACTTATATTCTACGGTATTTAAAGAGAGATTGGATACTGTAACTACGATATCCTTTTTACCATATTTAAGAATTTCAAATTCCTCAGGTGTGATTGTGTTTTTTATAAGCTTCAATAAATTATGACTCTCACCAAAAGTTCGGCTGCCCTTGTAGAAATTCTTTAGCACATTCCAATGGTTTATGCCAATATTGGCCACACCATACTTTTTTTGAATCACAAAAGGGCAATTACTAAAAATACTGTCCTGATCTACTGATGTATAAACTTCTTTAATCTTTTGAATCTTTTGAAGTGCCAGATGAGAAATTAGCAAACTTCCGGTTGATGTGCCTAAAAATAGGTCGTAATTATGATTTAATTCCTGCATCAGGTATTGGGCAACACCTCCTGCAAAAGCGCCCTTACTCCCTCCTCCAGATATTACTAAAGCTCTCATTTTACATTCAGTTTACTTTGTATATAACGCAATTCTTTACCCTTTAGTTCTTTTGATAATTCACGTATTCGTTCTTTTTGTTTGTCGTCTTTTAGTAGCTTTTCTATCTGGTTTCTGGCAAAATTTCTGAATTGCCAGGAATGATGAACGGAGGCATTGACCAGATCTTTCAGGTTTTGATCCGTCAAAGGAAAAACCTCAGAAATCAAAGAAAACGCGTATTGCCTTACCTCAAAAGAATTTTCAATTGAAGTATATCCGAATAATTCCCGGGCAAATTCAGTCTTCTGCGAGTCATTTAAATAATCTTTCGTCAATATTGCCAATAGCAACCATAATAAACGTACATTTTTATTAGGAAGACCAGTGATACCTTTAGTTTTTTCCAAATAGGCAATTCTGTCTTCAGGAAAGGAAATCCACAAACTGTAAAGTGCATTTTCAATTGTAAGATAACTTTTATCTTTCAATAAAGATTCAAATTGCTTTTTAAGCCCCAAAGGAATTCTATCGGTTGTAGTACTTAAAGCCTGCCTGGTCTTCAAATCTCTTGTAACAAATGCATCCTTTATAAAATTTTCCGACAATGATTTATTATAGTCTAAGATTATATTTTCTCTTAGCTTTGGTGATGCATTACTAGTCCATACCTGAGTAATAATTGACTCATTCATTGCATTACTTGATGATAATTCCCTTTGAAGATTAAAATAGGTCTGCAAATTAGCGGAAGATGAACCAAGTAGTAACTTTGCTTTCTCAAATGGAAATTTTACGTCTCTCAGCCAAGTTTGCTCAAATTCGCGCAAATCTGATTTACTTATGCGTTGCATCTCTGAGATAAAATCAGATATAGTAACATTAGAATACTGATATTTATTCAGATAGGACTGTATACCTGCCTTGAAAAGCTTATCCCCAAGCTTTGTTCTCAATATATGAAGAGCCCAGGCGCCTTTTTCATAAAAAGTTAAACTACTCGCTTTAGGATCCGTTAACGCTTCTCCATTCCCTTCTCTATATAATTGATGAAGCTGTTTGGCTGAATTATAAAGTTTCCAATAAAAGTACTCGTCACCAAACAGTCTTTTTTCTGCAAGCAAAGCATAGTATGTTGCAAAACCTTCATGGAGCCAGTGATGATTCCCATCTTTTTCGGTTACCAGATTTCCAAACCACTGGTGCGCCATTTCATGGGCGTTAACATTTACATAATTCTTATCTACAAAAGCTACACTGTCTATTACATAACCATCAGAAAAAATGGTAGTCCCCGTATTTTCCATCCCGGCATATAAAAAATCACGAACAGGTATCTGTTTGTAATTTTGCCATGGATAGTCTATCCCGATTTCTTCTGAAAGAAATTCAAAAATTTCACTGCTATACCTGTAAGTTGGTTCTAATTTTAAGCTGTCTCCGGGATAATAATAAAGTTCTATTGGAATTCCATTCTTACTTTTAATTTTCTTACAGTTATAATTTCCAATCACAAAAGCCAGAAGATAACTACTCATTGGCTTTTTCATATCATAAAACCAGGTTCTCAGTGAATCCTTTAATAACGTATTCTTTAATTTACCATTTGCGATAACTTCATACCTTTTATCAAAAGTAAGTTTGAGATCAAATTCAACCTTCTCGGTCATATCATCAAAACTTGGAAGCCAATGACTTGTATATTTGCCCTGGCCCTGAGTCCAAATTTGATTGTTATCGGGTATTGAATCTTCCCAACCTATAAAGTAAACTGTTTGCTTTGGAATTGCGGAATAGTCCAGTGCTAATTTATACGCTTTGTTGCCTTTGAATTTTTTATAAATAACTAATTTGTCCTTAGTATTTAAATGACGTGCTTTTTTACCATTTATTAAAACAGTGGAGAAATTCATGTTTTTTGCGTCTATAAAAACAGAGTCCGTCCTATTGAGAACATTGAACCAATAGATTACCTTACCATTTATTTTTTTATCCGTTGCATCCGGAATTATATCAATATCTGCTTTATAGAAATCTACTGAAGGTTGGGGTTGACTAAACAAAAAACCCGAAAAAAGAATTGCTAAAAGCCAATTAATACGGTTCATAAAGTTGAATATACAATTGTTAGTCCAAATTTAGCAATTTGCAGTATTGCAGTATTATTCAGTAACCGTTATTTTCGTTCTATGAATACGAACTATCTCCAAACCCCGGTAACCTATTTAAAAGGTGTTGGTCCAAACAGGTCCGAAATACTGAAGTCTGAGTTAGGGATAGTAACTTATCAGGATTTGATTAATCTTTTTCCCAACAGGTATATTGATAAAACAAGATATTATAAGATTAATGAGTTACAAAGAGGTAATGCAGATGTCCAAATTATTGGGAAAATCATCAATATTAGAACTGTAGAGCAAAAAAAAGGAAGCCGGCTTGTCGCCAAGTTTATAGATAGCACTGGGGAAATGGAACTGGTGTGGTTCAGAGGGCAGAAATGGATTCGGGAAAATATTAAATTGAATACTCCCTATGTCATTTTTGGAAGAACAAATTGGTTTAGTGGCAAATTTTCCATGCCGCACCCCGAAATGGAATTGCTTGCTGAGCATGAAAAAGGCATAAGGGTGTCCTTGCAACCCATATATCCCTCTACGGAAAAACTTAGTGCCCGGGGCATTACAAACAGAGTAGTCAGCAAATTAATGCAACAACTATTTATAGAAACAAAGGGAGAGTTTAGAGAAACCCTCTCCCCTGCTCTAAGGGATGAACTAAGGTTGGTATCCAAAAAGGAAGCTATGTTCAATATACATTTTCCCAAGGATCTTAATTTATTATCTAAAGCTCAATTCCGGCTTAAATTTGAAGAATTATTTTATATTCAGCTGCAGCTCATTTCAAAAAAATTAATTCGAAAACAAAAAATAAAAGGTTATCCCTTTAAAAGTGTAGGTATACTATTTAACAAGTTTTATAAAGACCATTTACCTTTTGATCTTACGGCCGCTCAAAAGAAAGTCGTTAAAGAAATAAGGGCAGACCTGGGTAGTAAAGCCCAAATGAATCGCCTTTTACAAGGGGATGTGGGATCTGGCAAAACTGTAGTTGCCCTAATGACTATTTTAATAGCACTGGATAACGATTATCAGGCCTGCTTAATGGCTCCGACGGAAATATTGGCAAATCAGCATTTCAAAAGTATAAAAGATTTGCTGGGCGATATTGGCATTAATGTAGCCTTACTTACCGGATCGGTCAAAAAGGCTGAAAGAAAATATATTCATGAGCAACTTGAAGATGGTACTCTTGATCTTCTTATTGGCACACATGCTGTATTAGAGGACAAAGTGCAATTTAAAAATCTTGGATTAGCAATTATTGATGAGCAGCACAGGTTTGGTGTTGCCCAAAGATCTAAATTATGGCATAAGAATGAGGTTCCTCCACATATTTTAGTGATGACCGCTACCCCAATTCCGAGAACCCTGGCTATGAGCCTTTATGGTGACCTTGATATATCTGTTATTGATGAGCTTCCACCAGGAAGAAAAGCTGTGAAGACTGTACACAGATTTGACAAAAACCGATTGAAAGTATTTCAATTTTTAAGAGATGAAATTAAGAAAGGAAGACAGGTATATATTGTATATCCGTTAATTCAGGAGTCAGAGGCATTGGATTACAAGGATTTAATGGATGGCTATGAGAGTATTGCGCGCGATTTTCCATTACCTAATTATCAGATTTCAATAGTACATGGTAAGATGAAACCACAAGATAAAGATTATGAGATGGAGCGCTTTGTTAAAGGAGAAACTCAAATTATGGTTGCAACAACAGTAATTGAAGTAGGTGTAAACATCCCTAATGCCTCGGTTATGGTTATTGAAAGTGCAGAACGCTTCGGACTTTCTCAATTACACCAATTAAGGGGGCGTGTAGGCCGAGGAGCTGAACAGAGCTATTGTATCCTTATGACCAGCCACAAGCTATCTTCAGATGCTAAAACCAGGCTTGAAACCATGACAAGCACAAATGACGGATTTGAAATTGCAGAAGTAGACCTTAAACTTCGAGGACCTGGTGATCTTATGGGCACCCAGCAAAGTGGTATTCTGAATCTAAAAATAGCTGATATTGTAAAAGACAATGATATCTTAAAAACCGCAAGGTATTATGCCATTAAGATTCTTAATGAAGATCCCGCATTGCAGAAAGAAGAAAATATAACAATCAGATATACTTATGCCCAATTAATGAAGCACAAGGATATTTGGAATTATATAAGTTAAGAGCCGGAATTTATCCGACTCCCAATATTTATGTCCAAGAAGAGAGTTATTTAGTTAATTCCCTCGCCTTTTTCAAGTTTAATTAAATTAGCGGCAATGGCATCCTTATTTATCTGGTCAGGGGCTCTTTTAGCTGCAATTTTTAAATGTTTTAGTGCGGTTTTATAGTTGCCCATAGCAGAATAAGCTCTTGCTAATCCATAATCAACAGGCCACTGCCCTTTATGATTTTTTGCATTCATCTTAAACACCTCCATTGCTTTTTCTTTTTCTCCCTGAGCAATTAATTGTCTTCCATAGCCATGAACTTCTAATATTGTTGCAAGACCCAAGGCTTCATCCATAACGGCTTCTGCTTCCGATGTTTTTCCCTGTTTCGTAAGTATTCTTGCTTTTGTACTTAAGTTGTTGAAAGTTTTTTGACTAAAAAACATTCCTTCAATAGTAGCATTTATCCAGCCAAGTGCTTCATCAAGATCTCCACCATTATTCAGTGAATAATTAGCAGCCTGCTCCCAAGTTTGACGGTTAAAACCGGGGGAATTCTGTAGTTTATGACGTATATCTGCCAGGACGATATCAGGAACATCAACTTCAATTTTAAACGGTATTTGTTTCTTTTCCCAGTTTAACGATGCCATTGAGGAATTAGCACCTACCTGGGTGAAAAGATAAGTTAGCTCTTCAACATGTGGAATCTCCTTCGTAATAACATCTACCCTTAATGCATCTTCACTTGGTTCGTAAAAATAACTGCCCCAGGCCTCATAGTTTTTAGAAAAAATTATTGTTGCCTTGTTGTCTTCTTGAAGAATCATGTGCAGGCCGTATTTACCGGCACTCAATGGCTGCCCTTCGATCTTAACGTCATCTGTAAATTTTATAACTGTGTTTTCATTTGCTCCGGCTCGCCATGGGGATTCTTTTGCAGTTCCAAATCCTAGATTGTTCATACCATAAGGCACCAACTTCCCCCATATTTCCCTGCCATTAACTAATGGTCTCGAATAAGAAATTGAGATATCAGTAATCCCTATTCGCTGTGTAACTTTTGCTTTTTGACTTCCCCTGGGTAAATCTAATTGTGCGTTACCATTAATACTAAAAAGCATTAAAGCAATAAGTAAAAATAGTGAAGATTTTTTGTGATTTTTTTTCATTGGTTTGTTTTTTAATTGTGAAATAGGTTGTTAATATTTCCTAAAGATAGGTATAGCATTTACTGGCAATCGTTACAATAATGTTAAACCAAAGTCTGGCCATGTTAAACCAGAATTGCACTAAAATACCATTGAATTTTTTACCTACCACTAAATTAGTAGTACGGTGCCCACTATTAACATAAAACTATTAAGTAGTTCTAATGTATTTATATGATTGATTATCAATATTTTATATAAGTGTTAAGCTCATTGAACATCGTAATTTAAAGGCACATTGTTTTACTCGATTTTGTTTGTATTTCATACATTTGTTGGCTGTGCTAAAAATCTATTACTTAGTTATTTAAATATTTATGAAAAAAACACTATTTGATAAAGTTTGGGACTCACATGTAGTCAAAAAAGTATTGAATGGACCTGATGTTCTATTTATTGACCGTCATCTTGTTCATGAGGTAACAAGTCCGGTGGCATTTTTGGGGTTAAAAAATAGAAATATTAAAGTTTTATATCCTGAACGCACTTTTGCAACAGCAGATCACAATACTCCTACAATAAACCAACATCTGCCGGTTAAAGATCCTTTATCTGCGAACCAGTTGAAGGCTTTGGAACAAAACGCAAAGGAACACCAAATTCCGTTCTGGGGACTAGGTCATGAAAAAAACGGTATTGTACATGTAATAGGACCTGAAAATGGAATTACATTACCCGGGGCAACCATTGTTTGCGGCGACTCACATACTTCAACACACGGTGCTTTTGGCGCCATAGCATTTGGTATTGGTACCTCTGAAGTAGAAATGGTTTTAGCCAGCCAGTGCATCATGCAACCGAAACCAAAAAGCATGCGCATTTCCATAAATGGAAAATTAAATAATGCGGTTACGCCTAAAGATGTCGCCCTCTATATTATATCCAAATTGAGTACTTCAGGAGCGACAGGGTATTTTGTTGAATACGCTGGGGATGTCTTTAGACAGATGTCAATGGAAGGACGTATGACCGTATGTAACCTTAGTATTGAAATGGGTGCACGAGGGGGTATGATTGCCCCTGATGAGAAAACATTTGACTATATAAAAAATAGAGAGTTTACCCCAAAGGGCGAAGCCTGGGATAAGGCGATGACTTATTGGGAAACTTTGTACACAGATGATGATTCTGTTTTTGATCAAGAAGTTACATTCAATGGTGAAGATATTGAACCAATGATTACTTATGGGACTAATCCGGGAATGGGAATTGGAATATCGGGTGGTATCCCTAAATCTGATGCCATTCAGGGCGGTGCCTCTACCTACAAGAAATCCCTTCAATATATGAATTTTAAAGAAGGTGATAATATGCTGGGGAAAGAAATAGATTTCGTTTTCCTTGGAAGTTGCACTAATGGCAGGATTGAAGATTTCAGGGCCTTTGCTAGTTTGGTCAAAGGAAGACAAAAGGCGAATAATGTTACGGCCTGGTTGGTTCCGGGTTCCCATAAAGTTGAAGATGCGATTAAAAAAGAAGGTTTGTTGGATATTCTAAATGAGGCTGGTTTTGAATTGAGAGAACCAGGCTGCTCAGCTTGTCTGGCCATGAATGACGACAAAATTCCTGCTGGTAAATATGCTGTTAGTACGTCTAACAGAAATTTTGAAGGTAGGCAAGGACCCGGAGCACGAACACTCCTTGCCAGTCCTTTGGTTGCAGCTGCTGCGGCTGTTACAGGAAAGGTAACAGACCCAAGGGAGTTGATGGTTTTTGAAACGGCATAATTTTATATAAATAATTAACGGAAACAAGTACCAATGGCATACGATAAATTTAAAGTTTTGAGCTCTACAGCAGTTCCGCTTCCAATTGAAAATGTAGATACGGATCAGATTATCCCTGCAAGGTTTCTTAAAGCGACCGAGCGAAAAGGTTTTGGCGATAACCTTTTTCGTGATTGGAGATATCATGCTGACAATACTCCAAAAGAACAATTTGTGCTGAACAACCCTATCTATAGTGGTAAAATTCTAGTTGGCGGGAAAAATTTTGGATCTGGTTCTTCGAGAGAGCACGCCGCATGGGCTATCTATGATTATGGTTTTCGCTGTGTTGTGAGTAGTTTTTTTGCCGATATTTTCAGAGGTAATTGCATGAATATTGGTGTTTTGCCTGTTCAGGTAAGTCCAGGTTTTCTTAACAAGATTTTTGAGGCAATTGAGGCCGATCCTGACACTGAATTTGAAGTCAATCTACCAGAACAAACCATAAGTATCAAGACAACAGGAGAAAAAGAAAGCTTTGAAATAAATGACTACAAGAAGGAAAACTTACTAAACGGATTTGATGATATTGATTATTTGCTGAATATAAAGAGTGAAATTGAAACCTTTGCGAAAGACACACCACTCTAATAATTACATAAAATATTACTTCGTAAGCCATTACACTTTAGCATGAATAAGAGGAAGATTGAAATAATGGATACCACATTGAGGGATGGAGAACAAACCTCAGGAGTATCCTTTACTGCCGCAGAAAAGCTTACCCTGGCAAAACTTCTTTTAGATGAGCTGAAAGTAGATCGCATAGAAATCGCATCAGCCAGAGTTTCAGAAGGTGAATTTAAGTCAGTTGAGCAAATAACAGAATGGGCTAAGAGTGTAGGGTATTTAGATCGTATTGAAGTGCTTACATTTGTAGATGATGGGCTTTCGCTCAAATGGATGGAAAAAACTGGTGCCAGAGTTCAAAACCTTTTAACAAAGGGCTCTTTGAATCATTTGACATATCAGCTTAAAAAAACACCGGAGGGGCATTTTTCGGATATTGCCAGGGTACTGCGCCTGGCAGAAGATCAAGGGATTACAACAAACGTTTATCTGGAGGACTGGAGTAATGGAATGCGTAATTCCCCTGATTATGTATTTCAATATCTGGACTTCCTTTCAACTCAGCCCATTAAAAGAATTTTATTACCTGATACTCTAGGTATTTTGACCCATGGTGAAACCTATGATTTTATCTCACAAATTGTTGCTCGCTATCCGAATATACATTTTGATTTTCACGGTCATAACGATTATGACCTGAGCGTTGCCAATGTAATGGAGGCACTAAGAGCTGGTTGCCACGGATTACATCTAACAATAAATGGAATGGGAGAACGCGCTGGTAATGCCCCACTGGCTAGTGTTGTGGCGGTCATAAATGACTTTATGCCTGAAATCCAGATTAATGTGAATGAATCTTCCCTTTTTAAAGTCAGTAAAATAGTATCAACATTTACCGGATTTGGTATTCCGGCTAATAAGCCTATTGTTGGGGATAATGTGTTTACGCAAACTGCTGGTATTCATGCAGATGGAGACAATAAAAAGAACTTATACTTCAATGATTTATTACCAGAACGTTTTGGTAGAAAGCGGAGATATGCTCTCGGTAAAACTTCTGGAAAAGCTAATATTCAAAAGAATCTTCAGGAATTGGGACTCACGCTCAATGATGAGGAAGTAAAAAGAGTAACTCAACGTATTATTGAGCTGGGGGATAAAAAGGAGAAAGTAACAAAAGAGGACCTTCCTTATATCATTTCAGATGTTTTGGATAGTGAATCTTATCAGCAAAAAGTTTTCGTTAAATCCTATGTGCTTACGCATTCCAAAGGCCTCAAACCTTCTACGACAGTGGCTGTAGAAATAAATGGTGAGTCTTATGAAGAGAATGCTCAGGGAGATGGACAGTTTGACGCTTTTATGAATGCATTGAGAAAAGTATATAACTCGAAAAAAATAGCGCTGCCAATTCTAACTGATTATGCAGTAAGAATACCTCCTGGAAGTAACTCTGATGCATTGTGTGAAACCATCATTACCTGGCGGAATAAAGGAAATGAATTTATCACACATGGTCTGGATTCTGATCAGACCGTTTCCGCGATCAAGGCAACAGAAAAAATGTTGAATATCATTTAAAGCATCTAAATAAAGACAAATATTCTCTACTAATTAGACCTCAAAAATAATATGAAATTAAATATAGCGCTCTTAGCCGGAGATGGAATTGGACCCGAAGTAATAGATCAAGCTGTAAAAGTATGCGATGCAGTGGCTAAAAAATTTAACCACGATCTCAATTGGAGACCGGCCTTAACAGGAGCTTCAGCTATTGATGCTGTTGGAGACCCCTACCCTGAAGAGACTCACGATATATGTGCCACTTCGGACGCTGTACTTTTTGGCGCTATTGGCCATCCCAAATATGATAACGATCCATCTGCTAAAGTCCGCCCTGAGCAGGGTTTATTGAGAATGAGACAAAAGCTGGGATTATTTGCAAATGTCAGACCTACATTTACGTTTCCATCTCTGATTGATAAATCACCTTTAAAAAGAGAACGAATTGAAGGTACGGATCTCGTTTTTTTAAGAGAACTTACTGGTGGTATCTATTTTGGTAAACGGGGAAGGAAAGATAATGGAGACACAGCCTATGATACATGTACTTATACGCGTAAGGAAATACAGCGTTTGGCAAAAAAAGGTTTCGAGATGGCGGAAAAACGTTCCAAACGTCTATGCTGTGTGGACAAAGCTAATGTTTTGGAATCCTCTCGCTTATGGCGCGAAACCGTACAGGCTATGGAAAAAGATTACCCGGAGGTAAAAGTATCCTACGAATTTGTTGATGCCGTGGCAATGAGGCTTGTTCAGTGGCCAAGTGAATACGATGTACTAATAACCGAAAACCTGTTTGGCGATATTCTGACAGATGAAGCTTCTGTAATTTCTGGTTCTATGGGACTAATGCCTTCCGCTTCAATCGGTGAAAACATTTCACTATACGAACCAATTCATGGATCCTATCCCCAGGCAGCAGGAAAAGACATTGCTAACCCACTTGCTACAGTATTATCTGCAGCCATGTTATTTGATGGATTTAATTTGTCTGAGGAGGCCGAAGCAATACGAAAGGTGGTTAATGAGTCCCTTTCCGAAGGTATAGTTACCGAAGACCTTGCCGAAGGTGGAAAATCCTATAAAACAAGTGAGGTTGGAGATTGGCTCGCCTCACATATTTAGGAAACAACATAAACAAGTTACTAGTGCGTTAAAATATAACACACACCCGGTATTCCGACTTACTATAATCATAAAAGATAGTCGGTACTAATGAAATTGGACAACTTGGTTTCTAATAGCTTCTCCAGAATTTCATTGTTTAAGTCGGTATCCTTTGAGGCTACAAATGTCCTAATAGAGAAGGATCTTAATGCATCATGCACACTTAATGTGGCTACTGCCGAATCTTTTCTCCCGGTAAAAGGATATACGTCAGGTCCACGCTGACAGGAACTATTCAAATTTACACGGCATACCAGGTTGGCCAGGTTGTCAATTAAAGGTGCAAGAGCATATACATCACTACCAAACAAACTAACTTGTTGACCATAGTTAGATTCAGCCATATCGTCTAGTGGTTCCTGAATATCCTCAAAAGAAAGAATTGGTATAACAGGTCCAAACTGTTCTTCTTCATAGACCTTCATATCTTTGGTAACAGGATAAAGAACAGCGGGCCAAATATAATTATCCGAGCGTTTGCCTCCTTTTCCATTGAGTATTTCAGCCCCTTTAGCTACAGCATCATCAATCAAATCCTGTATATAGCCTGGCTTATCTGTTTCTGGTAAGGGCGTAAGAGTCACACCTTTATCCCATGGATTTCCGAATTTAAGTTCATCTACTTTTTTCGAGAATTTCTCACAAAATTCTTTGACAATATCCTTGTGAACGTATATTACTTTGAGTGCGGTGCACCGCTGACCATTAAAAGACAAAGCACCGGCCAAACATTCATTTATAGCCAGTTCCATATTGGCATCAGGTAATACAATAGCCGGGTTTTTTGCTTCAAGTCCCAGGACAAGTCGCAGACGGTTGCTTTTCGGATGCTGGTTTTGTAATGCATTGGCAGATGAACTGTGACCAATTAGAGCCAATACATCTACCTTTCCTGTCTTCATTATAGGTCCTGCAATGGCACGGCCACGACCAAATAGTACATTGACCACTCCTTTAGGAAAACTTTCTTTAAATGCTTCTATTAACGGAGCAATTAGAAGTACGCCTTGTTTGGCAGGTTTAAAAACTGCGGTATTCCCCATAATAATAGCAGGAATAAGCAAACAGAAAGTTTCATTCAAAGGATAATTATAAGGCCCAAGACAAAGCACCACCCCAAGCGGCCCTCGTCTAATATGGGCATAAACCCCTCCATTCTTTGCAAATTTTGCTGAATTTCGATCTAATTGTTTGTAGTCCTCAATAGTATCGTAAATGTATTCTACGGTTCTGTCGAATTCTTTTTCAGAATCTGGTAAGGTCTTTCCTATTTCCCACATTAAATATTTGACCACAATATCTCTTTTGGTCTCCATTATGCGGACAAACTTTTCCATACATTCTATCCGATCCTTAACTTTCATAGTTGGCCATGCGCCCTGACCCTGATCATAGGCTTTTACAGCCGCATCCAGCGCATCCAGTGCTTCATTTTCTCCCATGTCCGGGACTGACCCCAATAATGTCGGAGAATATTCCGATGTACTGGAAATTGTAGAATAAACATCTGCCGTAGCCCCTTCCCATTCCTTCAATTCGCCATTTACCAAATAAGTTTTTTGATTAATTGGCTCATTTATACGAAATGTTTCAGGAATTATCGATAGTGTAGTTTCCATATAATTCTTTTTTTAGCAACCAAAACTTTTCTCAAATCGGAGAAATCAATTTTTATTAAACGATTGGTTTCATTGCCGTCATTGATTCCCTTAATCTGGTACCAATAATTTCTACAGGGTGTTCACGAAGTGCTTTATTAACAGCAATTAGTTTAGCGTTATCTACTCCATTGTCTTTGTCTTTGCCATAGGCCGCACCTATAACGTCAATATCTACTTTTTTCATGAAATCACCCAACAAAGGTTTACATGCATGATCAAATAAATAACAACCATATTCTGCGGTATCAGATATTACCCTGTTCATTTCAAATAATTTCTTTCTGGCAATAGTATTGGCTATAAGCGGTGTTTCGTGTAATGATTCGTAATAAGCAGATTCTCCAATTATACCCGATTCTGTCATGGATTCATAAGCCAGCTCTACTCCTGCCCTAACAAAGGCAACCATAAGAACCCCATTATCGTAATATTCCTGCTCAGAAATTTCATCAGCACCGGCAGGGGTCTTTTCAAATGCAGTCTCACCAGTTTCCGCACGCCAGGTCAATAGGTTTTTATCATCATTTGCCCAATCCTCCATCATGGTCTTTGAGAAATGGCCGCTCATAATATCATCCATATGTTTATGGAACAATGGACGCATTATGTCTTTTAGCTCTTCAGATAATTCAAAGGCTTTTAATTTTGCAGGATTAGATAAGCGGTCCATCATATTGGTGATTCCGCCATATTTTAATCCTTCTGTTACTGTCTCCCAGCCGTACTGAATGAGTTTAGAAGCATAGCCTGGATTTATACCCTTCTCTATCATTTTATTAAAACAAAGAATAGATCCTGTCTGCAATAAACCACATAGAATGGTTTGCTCTCCCATTAAATCAGATTTAACTTCGGCAACAAAAGAAGATTCTAATACACCAGCCCTATGGCCTCCTGTAGCAACTGCGTACGCCTTAGCCTGTTCATACCCCTTCCCTTCCGGGTCATTATCCGGGTGAACGGCCATAAGAGTAGGAACACCAAAACCCCTTTTGTATTCTTCTCTAACCTCAGAACCCGGACATTTAGGTGCAACCATGATTACAGTTAGATCTTTCCTTATTTGCATGCCTTCTTCCACAATATTAAACCCATGAGAATAAGACAAGGTTGCTCCTTTTTTCATGAGGGGCATTACGGCATTTATTACGGAAGTGTGTTGTTTATCCGGAGTTAAATTAATTACAAGATCTGCATCAGGCACCATTTTTTCATAGGTTCCTACATCAAAACCATTCTCTGTGGCATTTTTATACGACTGTCGTTTTTCTTTAATAGCGGCTTCTCTGAGTGTATAGGAAATATCCAATCCAGAATCCCTCATATTCAGACCCTGGTTCAAACCTTGTGCTCCGCAACCCACGATAACAACCTTTTTTGATTTTAGAGCTTTAACTCCATCCGAAAATTCGGATGACTCCATAAATCGGCATTTGCCCAACTGTAATAATTTATCTCTTAGGGATAGGGTATTAAAATAATTTGTCATGTTTAATATTGGTTAGTTCTTAATTATCTAAAAAGTTAAGATTGATAAAATTCGTTGATCATAGTAGTAATTGGCATTTCTGCTTTCGAAACAGTAATTCTCCCTGATCGAACAAATTGCATTATACCAAAAGGCTCAAGTTTATCATGCATCTCATCAATTTCATGTCTTCTGCCTGTTTTTGCTAAAACAAAATATTCCCGAGACACGGTTACAATTTTAGATTTACTCTCAGAAATTATATTTTGTATCTGAGGTTCATCAAATAAAAGATGTGAAGCGATTTTAAAAAGAGCAGATTCCTGATAGATAGTCTCCTCATCTGTATGATAAAACGCTTTTATAACTTCAATTTGCTTTTCAATTTGCGCAACAATTTTCCGAGTCCAGTCTTCGGTAGTATTTATTACGATAGTAAATTTTGATATGTGTTCAATTTCTGATTTTGAAACATTTAAACTTTCTATATTAATGTGCCTTTTTAAGAATATTCCCGAGATCCTGTTGAGTAATCCAACATTATTTTCAGAATATACTGATATGGTAAACCACTTTTTCTCCATGCTTATTTATTTTAAACGAATATCTGAAACGGACGCCCCGGAAGGGATCATAGGAAAGACGTTATCTTCATTTTCAACACACACTTCCAGGAAGAACGGCTCTTTTGATGCCATCATCTCCTGAATAGTTGGTTTAATATCCTTACGTTCTTTAACTCTTTTTGCTTCTATTCGATATCCTTCGGCTATTTTAACAAAATCGGGATTAGTCATTACAGTTGAGGCATATCTGCTTTCAAAAAATAATTCCTGCCATTGTCTTACCATACCAAGATGACCATTATTCAACACAACAATTTTTACTGGTGTCTTATTCTGAAATATTGTAGCCAACTCCTGTATCGTCATTTGGTATCCCCCATCGCCTATAATCGCAACTACTTCTCGGTCCATTGCGCCCATTTTTGCGCCAATGGCCGCAGGGAGAGCAAATCCCATTGTACCCAGGCCTCCCGATGTAATGTTACTTTTGGTTTGTTTGAATTTGGCGTACCGGCATGCAATCATTTGATGCTGTCCCACATCTGTAACAATGACTGCCTTATTTTCTGAAGCCAGATTTATTTCCTCAATAACTTCACCCATCGTAAGCCCTTCTTTTGTGGGATAAAGATCATTTTTAATCACGGCTTCATATTCTTCTTCGTAGCACTTTTTAAACTTATTATGCCATGCTTCATGCTTATTCTCTTTAATTAACGGCAATAATAAGTCGAGAGATTCCTGAGCATTACCCAGAACAGCAATATCGGCCTTTACATTTTTATCTATTTCTGCAGGGTCTATCTCAAAATGTATGACTTTGGCTTGTTTGGCATATGTATCCAGGTTACCTGTAACCCTGTCATCAAAGCGCATACCAATGGCAATTAGCACATCACATTCATTGGTAAGTACATTCGGGCCATAGTTTCCGTGCATACCCACCATTCCAACATTCAAAGGATGATCTGTATCCATGGCAGATAAACCTAAAATAGTCCATGCGGCCGGGATTCCAGCTTTTTCTACCAAAGTTCGAAGTTGGTCTTCAGCTTTTCCCAAAATTACACCATGACCATAAACAATATATGGTCTCTTAGCATTGTTTATAAGTTCTGCGGCAGATTCAATTTTTTCGGTATCAGGTTTCGGGCTTGGCTTGTAACTTCGAACCCCAATACATCGACTATAACTAAAATCAAACTCCTCAAATTGAGCATTCTTGGTAATATCTATTAATACAGGGCCCGGACGACCAGATTTGGCAATATAAAAGGCCTTGGCCATAATTTCCGGAATTTCAGAAGCTTTTGTAATCTGATAATTCCATTTCGTAACAGGTGTAGATATTCCAATGATATCCGTTTCCTGAAATGCATCTGATCCCAGTAAATGTCGAGGTACCTGCCCTGTAATGCAAATCATTGGTGTAGAGTCTATCTGCGCATCGGCAAGTCCCGTAACTAAGTTCGTTGCACCGGGTCCTGAAGTTGCAATTGCAACACCAACTTTTCCCGTAACTCGGGCAAAACCCTGTGCCGCGTGAGTAGCTCCCTGTTCATGCCTTGTAAGAACATGATGAAGTTTGTCCTGAAACTTATAAAGCTCATCATATACAGGCATTATGGCACCCCCCGGATAACCGTAAATCAAATTCACATCTTCCGCAAGAAGACAATGAATGATTGCTTCTGCACCACTTATTCTTATTGAAGTCTCATTGTGGGCCTCCGGTTTTTTTTCCTTTAATGTTTGCATAGACATTATATTTTATTAAATGCTCTAACTATTTAGATTTGGAATAATCCAGTTTGGAATGACAACTTAAAATTCATCTGTTACACAACCTTGAGAGGCCGAAGAAACTGTTTTTGCGTATTTATACAAGCTCCCCCGATTAACTTTAAGAGCCGGTTGTTTCCATTTTTCGCGCCTTTCATTAATTTCATTATCTGTCAAATCTACTGATATACTATTTTTTTCTGCATCGATCGTGATAATATCGCCGTCTTCCAATAAACCAATGGTCCCACCTTCCTGAGCCTCCGGTGATATATGCCCCACGACAAAGCCATGGGTTCCACCAGAGAAACGTCCGTCTGTTATTAATGCAACTTCTTTCCCTAGTCCTGCTCCCATAATTGCTGCGGTTGGTTTCAGCATTTCCGGCATTCCCGGACCACCTTTGGGTCCTTCATATCTTATAACTACTACATCTCCTTTAGTTACTAAACCTTTTCCAATTCCATCATTTGCCTTGAATTCATCATCAAAAACTTTTGCCGGACCGGTAAAATGAAGCCCTTCTTTTCCTGTGATTTTTGCTACCGCTCCATCCTTTGCCAGGTTCCCATA